>JBAVRC010000382.1:0-1720 GCA_049694615.1 Thermosynechococcaceae cyanobacterium
GTAATAAAGCGATCGCTTCACAATTATTTTTCTTTGAGATCGTTCAGCCCTGTTGCAAAAGCGCTTCCAAGCTCATCGCTTGGCGTTCCTTCTCCCCCTTCCCCGTCAGAAACGCCGTCTTCGCCGCTTGATAGCGCACCTTTTGGGAATACCCTCGATAGGCCTTCAGCGATCGCTGTCGCGACAACTCCATCGCCAGATAGGCATCCACCCCATTCTCAACCAGATTGGCAATAAACGTATGCCGTCCCCGGTGGGGATGAATGCCCTCTAACCCAGCGGCCTTGGCCAAATCCTTAACCATCTTGTAGATCCCCTCATAACCGAGTCGTTCCCCCTTATTGCGATTGCTGTAGGACACAAAGAGCGGATCGTCTGGACCGAGCTGTTCCTGGGTCTCGATCCACCGCACCGTCAAATAGTCCACCAGCGCCGTATGGGTTTCATGATCCACAGGCACCCGACCCACAGAAGCGTGCTTGGCTTGGACCACATTGACCTCCACCCCGTTGTAGTGACCCACATTGAGCGCCGACACCTCCTCCGCCCGCAAGCCCGCCCGCACCAAGAGACAGAGGATCGCCCGATCCCGCAATTCCCCATAACCCCGCAACGATAGCGCATCGAACAGCGCATTCACCACGTGACCCTCTAGGTTCTTGCCCTGAGCCGCCGGCGCTGCCGGAATCTCCAAAGCCGCTGCCGGATTCTTGTCCAAAAATCCCGCTTTCGTCATCCAAGACAATAGACTTTTCAGGGCCGTGAGGTAAGCCCCAATAGAACTTAACCCCAAACCCTTATCCTCCAGGTGTGCCTTGTATTGCTTCAGGTCATTCAGCGTGACCGTATGCCAGTCCTTATCCGCCCAATCCATAAAATACCGAAGCTGGCGATCATAATTGCGCTTCGTATTCGCGGCCAAATTGCGCATCCCCAAAAACTGCTCAATCCGCTGCACCCTGAGATTCGCCACCGTTCGGTTTGCGACCGTTGGTTCGCCCAGCGCCACCAGACGGACTGCCGGAACCGAAACCGGGGGACTGCCAGACCCCATACCCATCCCCCCCACAACCGCAGCACTCCATCGAATTAAAACCCAACGAGCCGCAATTTTGCGGCCCTAACCGATAGCATAGCCGATTTAATTCCAGATATGTATCCCATATCTGTATCTAGCAAAAATCTAGCGAACAGAGGTAATGTAGAATGGCTCTATCCCATTTTTGCCCCCGCTGTCTGTCTTTGGGCGATCGCCCTTTGCTTATCCCATGCCGAAATCTGCTTCTGAAAAGTGTCGGTTGCGCTCAAACCTTGGAATGGCCTCTGTCATCACCCAGCATGGTCCAGAGGGAACGGGTTGTTGAGAGGGCAATGAGTGTCATAAATACTGGGGTAACTCGGCATGTCCTGATTTCTGTGGGCACTATAGGGTTACAACCAACCGATAGCCGCTATCATGCAGACCCAAACATTTGGTAAAGCTCCCAACGAAGCCTTCGGCGATCGCTACCAAATCGAGCGTCAGCTCGGGAAACGAGCAGGACGGTATACACTGTTGGCTCGCGACCTGCAAACTCAAAACCAAGTCGTGATCAAGCGACTCTCTTTTGGCGAAGATTTTGCCTGGGACGACCTCAAACGATTTGAGCGCGAAGCGGCAACCCTTAAGGATCTGGCCCATCCTGCCATTCCTCGCTATCTCGACTATTTTGACTTGGAT
>JBAVRC010000383.1:0-8675 GCA_049694615.1 Thermosynechococcaceae cyanobacterium
GTTCCCAATGACTCAAAATAATGGCGTTGACGGTGTTGCCCACCACGTTCAGCACCGTCTTAAATCCATCTGTTAAGCGATCGACGCCTGCAACAATGGCAATTCCTTCCACAGGCAAGCCCGCTGCCGATAACACCGTGGTCATGGTGATCAACCCTGATCCGGGTACACCGGGGGTACTGAAAGACACCAACAACGTACTCACGGAGATCGCCAGCAGCAGAGAAGCGGTGATGGGCACTTGGTAAACCTGGGCAATAAACAATGCATTAAAACCTTGCAAAATAGCAGAACCATCCCGTTTGAGTGCGGTGCCTAAGGGCAGTGCAAAACTGGCAATTTCGGCCCGCAACCCATACTGTTCTTGGACATTCTTTAAGGCGATGGGTAAGGCCGCATTGGAGCTAGCCGTTCCAAAGGCCAAGGACAACGCCGGAGAGAGACTTTGAAAAAAATGGAGTGGTTTAGCCCGCAACCCCACCAAAATTAAGGCATATAACCCAATCATGATGCTGCTGGACAGCAGCAACCCCATCACATAGGCCAGCAACCGAACCACAATGCCCAACCCCTCGGTGGCAATGACGGAGCTGATCAGCGCAAAAACGCCGAAGGGTGCAACATATAGCACCAGAGACAAGACTTTTTCAAAAATGGCATAACTGCTCTCGATAAACGCAATAAAGGGGGCAGCTGGATTTCCCACCCACTGAATGGCCACGCCAATCAAGGCAGCGGACACAATAATTTGCAGCAAATTAGCTGTACTCAGGGCTTCCAGGGGATTAACCGGAATTAGACTCACCAGCCAGTCCACCAGGGATTGACTTTGCACGGCCATGGATGGCTCGGACAGCGTAAACCCTGTAACCCCCGCACCGGGCTGAAGGAGTGTGGCAACCCCCATGCCTAACCCAACACCAATCAAGCTGGTAAGCAAGTAACTCGACAGCAGTTTGACCGCATATCGTCCCACCTGAGCTGCGTTTTGGATCCGCGTGAGTCCCAAAATCATGGAACAAAAGACGATGGGCACCACCACAAACTGAATGAGTCGCAAAAAGGCTTCCCCCACCGGGGTCAACAGGTAGTGATCCAATGGGGCGATCGCCATGGGGAAATAGCCATTCAGGCCCGATCCAAACGCAATCCCCAGAGCGAGAGCCAGCAAAATTACGGTAGAAAGAGTCATCATGCACGCTTCAAGCGACAACAGGCGGGATGGAACCAACAGAGGTATTGTATCGGCGATCTCTAGGCCATCATAGAAAACATGGAAGACTTAAGTTGTTGTGCGCGTATCAGAATGGCGATGTTGACGAGTCATTCAGGGCACTCGCGCCAATATTTTGTTGCATTTGGAATGATTCAGTATTAGGCGTAGATGGAGTTATACAGCCGAACGGCCAGCTTTAGGCGAAGGCTGTAAGGCGGTTTCTGTTGTTTGGACCACTTGCCGACGCTTGGCGCTAACGCCCTCCAATTTATAGGTCAAGTCCCCATCGGATGGATCCAACTGAAGGCTATAGCGATAGGAAATGATCGCCTCATCTAAGAAATGGGGATCTGGTTGCTGCCCATAGCTGGCCACTAAGGCATCTCCCATACGCTGATAAACGGTCGCCGATAACTGTTCAGAGGTCATGGGTTGATTGGGTTGGGATAAAATCACCGTCTCTGCGTAAATTTTGGCTGCAGCCTCTAGCTGATGCTGACGGACCAGCGAATCCGCGCGATCGCTGGTTTCGACAATAAACTGTGCCATTTCAGGGGATAGCGCTGATTCACTCGCGTTGCAGTCGCAGGCAGGCGCTGCTTCTGTCAGAGTGGGAGCCTGTTGCGACATCGACTGAACTGTAACGGATTGAACTGGGCGCTCCGGTAAAGCGATGGCCCAATTGGGATTGGTGAGCGCATGCAATGCACCGACCATCGACCCCACCGATATCAATAGAGAAACCGCTTGATAGCACTTCATAACCACAGCCTCCAGAAGGAACACTGTTACTATGGCGGTTTCTAAAAGGGTTCTCAGTGCGTGGGATAGCACCCCTTCCATGATGAAGGTCACAGTTGATCGGGCATCCCGCCATGACTGCGCGGATCGTCTGCATTGCCGCTCAGGTCGGCTTGAAACACTGAGGCTTGGCCGTTACTGAAGGCAGCAGGTAACGGCGCATCGGTGGCTAGCGCGGCTAAGGCATTATCCAAAATCGACCGGGGTTGCTCCCCCACCACTCCGGCAATCGCCTGACCTGATCGATCCAAAAAGACAAAATGGGGAATTCCATCCACGCGGTAACGCATGACTTCCGGCAACCACTTACTGTTGTCCACATTCAGCATCACAAAATTGACGCGATCGCCATATTCTTGCTTTAGGGCGGCCAAATCGCCAACCATGGCCTGACAACTCGTACACCAGTTGGCATAAAACTCGACTAAAGACGGTTGTTGATTGGTCAGTGCCTGTTCCAGCGGCGTTGCTGTCGCGGCCAAAGTCGTTAAGGACGGACGTGCCGTTTGATGTTGCAGACCCAACCATAGGCTAATACTCAACAACACGGCTGCGATCGCAATCAGCACATTCCGCATCCCTTGACTGGACGGAGTGGTCGATCCATTAGACTCCGAGATCTGGTTCGCAGACAGTGGACTCATGGCAAATCTACCCCTAACTCCCGTAACCGTTCAGCCAATGCATCAGCCCGTTGTCGTTCTTGTTCAGCTCGTTGTCGTTCTTGCTCAGCCCGTTGTCGTTCTTGTTCGAGCCGTTCTTCTGGCCAAAGGAGCAATTCTCCTTGCGGCGTCCACCACCGCAACCAATAGCCTGTTCTGCAGTCGCGAGTGCCTTCCCAAACGCCCAGAAATAACTCCAGACTGGGAATCGAGTAGCGCCCATTGGCATCGGCTTTTTGTAGCACATAGCGTTCCGACTCTAGGGCATAGACTTCAAGATGTCCGGTCTTGCCGGAAAAAATGACGTAGATGGGAACCTGGATAATCCGTTCGTAAAAATACCACTTGCCCACGCGCTGGGTAAATTCGACGGAATATTCTTCGCCGTAGGTATGGGAGAGAAATTCCATCACCACTTGCGGAATGGGGCCTTCGGCATGAGGGGTATAACTACGGCGCGGTTCATAACCCTTCCCAGGTGCAACGGGGCGCACATACATCCAATCTGGGGCTTTGCAAACAAAACTGGAATTGTCGTCCGAGGGGGCATTGTCCCAACGGACATCGGCACACAAAGCAAAGTTGGTCACAATTAATGCATCTTGCATTAAGGCTGGAAGGGTCGTTAATGCCTGGAGCAAGGCGACAGCTAAAGCGTATTGACTTTGGTCTTCCACAGGGTCGTCGGGTAATACAAAATCATCTGGCAGGATGCGCCAGGAAATGATGGGTGAGTCCGTTTGGGTTTGGATGAGGGTTGCAGTCATGCGATCGCGTTCTGGGAACTATTCGCCGAGGTCATAAAAAGGAGGGGACAAACCCACAACCTGCATCAATTCAGCCTGTTGGCTTAACATTTGGCGGAGTTGGGCATCGTCCGGGTGGTCCCATCCTAACAGATGCAGTAACCCGTGGGCCGCGAGCCAAGCCAGCTCTATGGTCAGGGGATGCCCGACCGCTTGGGCCTGTCGCGCCGCCGTTTCAACGGAAATGGCAATGTCGCCCAAATTGAGGGGCAAGGCTTGCCATTCAGGAAGGGTGGGTCCGTCCCCTTCTAGGGCGGCAAAGGCGAGAACATCGGTAGGGTTGTCTTGATGGCGATAGGTGGCATTGAGCCGTTGGATTTCGGCATCGGTGGTCAGTAAAAGGCTGACTTCATAGGCCCCAATGGGAGAGAATTGGGGGTTTAAGACCGTTAGCCATTGTTCCACCCAGGTTTGCCATTGGGTCTCTAGATCAGGGGCTGAATGGGTCTCTGGGTTGAGATCAAGCAGCGATAGGTCGGCATCGCACTGTAAGGTAACCTCAACTTGAATCATGCTGGGCTTGAGATCTCCATTAGCGGGTCAGGTAGGCTAAGCCGACCAGGAGTGCCAATAACCCGATGGTGGTCAAGGCAAAGTGCAGCAAAGACTGGCCCGATTTGCGGACCATATTCCGCATGGCGAGCTTGACGTAGCTATCTTGTGGGGTAGGTGACGGGGATTCGGTAGACTGTGGGGCCATAGTATTGCGGACAAAACTGTTTCCACTCTAACAGCCCCGTCCCATTGGGGCACAGCGGCCCTTTGCGTTGCACCTTCACAATAGTTAAAAGCATGGGGGCAGCATTCCCGTAGGATAATTGAAGATCCCTCCTTATTGTTTCTCCCCGGTTTGACCCATGAGCATCACGCCTGAAACCGTTGCACAAGCGCTGCAATCCCCCGATCTGGGCGATCGCCTCTCAGCAGTGAACCAATTGCGCGTGCTGCCGGAAGCGGTGGCCTTCGAGATGCTCAAAGATGCCATTGCGGACAGTAATTCGCGGGTCCGTTATGCGGCGGTCAGTCAACTCACGTCTTTAGGCCATGTCAACCTCGCCGAGACCTTGGCCATTGTGCGCGATCGCCTGTTTTACGACACTGAAATCGATGTGCAGGCCGCAGCCGCCGATGCGATCGGGGCACTGCGTTTTACAGAAGCCTTTCCAGACCTAGAAGCCCGTTACCATCAATCCGACGAATGGCTCTTGCGGATGAGTATTATTGCCACCCTTGGGGAATTGGGCGATCCGCGCAGCCTCCCGCTCTTAAAAGAAGCCCTGTCCTCTCCAGAAGGGTTGGTGTTAGGGGCAGCCATCGGTTCCTTAGGGGAACTCAAAGACCCTCAAGTACTGCCACTGCTGGAACCCTTCATCACCCATGACGATTGGCAGATTCGATATCGCATTGCGCAAGCCCTAGGGAATCTGGGCGGAGACCCAGCCAAGGCATTACTGGAAACCTTAACCCAGGATGAGATCCCCCAAGTCGCCGAAATGGCCAAACTTGCGTTGCAGCAATTGTCCTAATTCCGCTCAGGGTCTGGGCGGCAGGTACACAATGCGCAACGATCCCAGCGCTGCAGTTCCTCTTGCGGAGTGGGGCATTGGCAGATCGGACATAGGGTCCGTCCGTGGGCTTGCCGTCGCACCGCCGCCGACCAACGGGCAAAAGCATCTTGGGCATCCTTGGGGGGCGATCGCCGAGCCTGACCGCCGCCACGGAACCTAGGATCGAGTTGCCGTGTCGGGGTAATCGACCGGAGGGGGTCGCTGCCGGCCAAGGCTGAGGGGGCTGATTGATGCCAATATCGCGTTGAAAAGTAAATGTCTTTAACGGGCTGTGTCCAGACCGCATTCACCTTTCCCAAGATGCGAAGGCGCTCAAAGGCGAGATTTTGCGCCCAAGCACCACTAGAGGTGGCTACCTGCAAAATGCCCTGTGCCGTCAACCGAATAGGACGAGTTTGGGCTGCAACGTCCGGGCCAACCCAAGTGGGCCAGAGGCGGATCATTTGCTCAAATCCTTGCTGTTCTTGCCAATGGGTTTTCTTAAGTTGGACGAGAACTAAATCTAAGCCTTCAAATGCCATTGAACACGTGCTATTGCGATACGCGACTGCTCTTGAACCTGCCCTGCCTTGTGTTTCGGCAACGCTTCAGCGATGATTTGCTAGAATCGCTCCGGTTCTGACTCATCTTAGCGAATGCCTGCGGGCAACATCGGCAGGATGCAGCGAATCTTTACCTCTGCCCTGTGAGGCCCACTCAGCATGCAATCTTATCTTGCTCCTCCCTCTGTCTCTCGCCATCGATCTCGGTTACGGTGCACTGCGATCGCTTGTTCCATCGGGATTGGGTCGGTCCTCGCTACAATATTGCCCGCTTGGGGAGCCAATCGGGTCTCTGCCATCTTCGGTCCCCTGGAAATTTCAATTCCCGTTAAAGACATCGAAACCTTCGCTAAAACTGGGGCTATATCAGCAGAGTTCAAATCCTATGCCCAACTCTTGACCCCCCAGCAGCAGACTGAGGTCAGACGAATTCTACAAGAAAAGCTGGAGGCGAATACCCTTGCCCTCGAACGGTTCAGCGGTACCCCCATGGGGCAGTCCCTGCTGAAGCGGATGGGAACGATCTTGCAAACCGATCCGGGCCAAGAGGGAGGAACCTTATTGCGGAACGGCATCCTGGCCGCATCGCGCGATCGCCAAGGGTTGACGATCCTCACGTTGTTGCGACGCTTCCCCGTCGACAATCTACGAATTAAGATCCAACCCCTGTTGCAAGCCCAAAAAGAACTGACCGCCCTGTTGAACTATCGCGACTCGGCCTTACGTACCATCAGTCAGGAAATGATCGCGGAAAAGGCCGCTACTCCTGCTATTCCCTTTGCCCAATGGCCCGATCTCCGTAAACCAGGGGCTTTTCGCTTTGAGCGCAAAACCTTAGACCTGTCTAATACCCGCGATCGCCAGTCGCTCTTGGGTCGCAAGATGGGGTCAACGTTTGAGACCGATGTGTATTTGCCCATCGGCTTACCCCGACCTGCCCCCTTGGTGATCATTTCCCACGGGTTAGGCTCCGAACGAACCGATTTTAGTTACTTGGCCGAACATCTGGCCTCCTACGGATTGGCTGTAGCCGTCCCGCAACATATTGGCAGCGATGCCAATCGGATTCAGGCTATTTTGTCCGGTCAAACCCAGGGAGACATTAACCCCGTTGAGTTTATCGATCGGCCCCTCGATATCAAATACCTACTCGACGAATTGACCCGATTGTCCAACACCGACCCTGCCATAAAAGGACACCTCAATCTCCAACAGGTGGGCATTATTGGACATTCTCTGGGCGGGTATACCAGCTTGGCCTTAGCGGGGGCCGAAATCAATCACACCCGTTTACAAGAACAGTGTTCGGATACAGAGCCGACTTTTAACTTGTCTCTGTTTTTACAGTGTCGGGCCAAGGTGTTACCGCCTTTCAACTACAACTTGACCGACCCACGCATCAAAGCGGCGATCGCCATTAACCCCTTAGCCAGCACAATCTTTGGTCCCGAAGGGTTGGGCGATATCCGCATCCCGACCTTGATTGTGAGCGGCAGCAACGATATTGTAGCGCCTGCTATTCCTGAACAAATTCACCCCTTCTTATGGCTGAATTCCCCTGAAAAATATCTGGCGATTCTGAAACCGGCGGGCCATACCTTTGCTGTCAATAGCGTTCAGAAAAACCGAGAGTCCGCCTCAAATTCTGTCAAAGGACTCGATTCGTTACTCTCTGGTCCAGAGCCAGCGTTGTCCCGTGACTATCTCAAAGCCATGAGTGTGGCATTTGCTGAAACCTATCTGGACAAACGCGCCGATTTTAAAGGGTATTTGAGTGCTGCCTATGCGGCTTACCTCAGCCGCCAACCGGTTCAGTTACAGTTGGTGCGATCGCTCAGCCCCCAACAATTGGAAAAAGACTACGGCGGACCGTTGCCCATGCCCATTGCGCCGCCCTTGGCCACCGCCGTTATCCCACCCCGGAGCGAATCGGTTTTAGCCACCATTCGGAAAACGGGGCGTTTAACCGCAGGGATGCGCGAGCTTGCGCCGCCATTTGCCATGATCAGTCAAGAGCGGGGGCAAGCCGACGGCTACTGTTTCGATTTACTCAACCTAATGGAACAACAGTTGCAAACCCAGCTCAACACTCCCATCAAGTTAAAATTGTTGACATCCACCCTCACCAATCGGTTTTCGATGGTGCAGGACAATAGCGCCCAAGTGGAATGCGGGCCCAATACCATTACCGCTAATCCAGCCAAGGGGATCGTTTTTTCGACCCCATTTTTTATCACGGGCACCCATTTTTTAGTCAAAACAGCCAATCAAAGCCGGGTGAATCCTCAAACGGCATTGACCAACATTACCCTTGGCGTTTATCAACAAACCACGACCGCCACATTTCTGGAGCAAAAATACCCTGCCGCCAAAAAGATTTATTTCAAAAGCGACCAGGCTCGCACCGAGGGAATTCAAGCCTTGACGAGTGGTAAAGTCGATGCCCTAGCCGGAGATGGCATTTTATTGGCGACGACCTTAAAACAACAAAACCTGTCTCCGAAGCAATATACCCTCATTCCTGAGCGCCCCTTAACCTGCGACGCCTATGGCTTGGTTTTGCCTGCTGGCGATCGCGCTTGGGAAAGCACGGTTAATGGCATTTTAGGAAGCGAAGCGGCTCGACAGATCTGGGACAAATGGTTTAAGCAGCTTTACCCTTACATCTACTTGAATATCGACTATTGTGCCGACTCGGAAGGGATCTCTCAGTCCCCGGTTAATTCCACAGGTTTCCCACCCTCGCGATAACGTCCCACCTTTGATTAATCGGCGGGATCTATGCCCATCTCTCGGAGGCGGTTGGCGAGTTGCTGCGATCGCTCCCGTTCGCGCTCCAATTCCGTCGAAAGCACTTCAGCCTGTTTTTCAGCCGCTTCGGCCTGCTGTTTTGCCATCTCGGCTTGCTGCTTTGCCGTTTCGGCCTGCTGTTTTGCCAATGCTGCTTTCTCAGCTCCCGTGGGGATCACCCGATCATTGAGATCGCACCAGCGCAACCATTCGTCGGTTTTACCTTCATAGGTGCCCGACCAAAGGGTAAGACCTAACCCCACTTGTTCTAGCCAGGTTGAGTCTTGGAT
>JBAVRC010000384.1:0-6270 GCA_049694615.1 Thermosynechococcaceae cyanobacterium
ATCTGACAGCGTTTGAAATTGCCGATCAACATGCCCACGCGCTTACCGATGGTTTCATTGCTAATGAGCGTACTGGGGCGAAACTGCCGCCAACTGAAGAGACTTTTGCCCCCCGGTGCAGCACAAACATCCATCACGACCTGGGGCGGCTCGGGCAGCGCTAAAATCACCGACGCTGCAAAGACAGAGGAAAAGTCTAGACAATAGTAATCCCCAGCCTCATGCAAGGGGTGAGAACCAGGTGCAGCGCCAAGGGCCAATCGGTCAATAAAGTCTGGCTGCCAAGATAAAGGCGACTCAACCGCAAAGGGGATTTTGGGCGATCGCGGTTTAAGCCAGAGAATGCAAGACGGATAAGGCTGCGGATTGGCTAACGCTTGCACAAACGCCGTTTGTTCCGAGGTCGTTGTCCAGAGCTTTTGACTGAGTTTGAGGAGCAAGTTAGAGACGGGGGACATGAAACTATCGTTGCGGCGATCCCGCTCCAACCCAACTAGATCATTTTTTCCAGAATTTGAATGGGTGCAATATCGGCCACCTTGCCCGTTTGCGATCGCATGACCGTAATAGAGGCGGTTTGCGGTAGCACTAGGGCGGCATTGGTGGGACCAAACAGCGCAAATAGAGGCTTTTCTAAGGCCACAGCCAACTGCATGGCATCGCAATCGGGACACACCATGTGCGTAGCCCCCGCCACGAGAGCGGCAAATTTGCCTAAATCGTCTGGGGTGCTGACCTTGATGCCGGGACATCCTTCTTGGATGGGTCGGTACCATTCGCGATCGCGCAGCGACTGCACCAGCAACACAGGGACATTGGGTTGCCGATCTTGTAGCCCTTTGACCAGCGACTGCCAATTCGTCGCCGGATAAACGCTTCCCGCTCCCTTTAACCCATGCTCAGTAACCGAACCGCCATGCACCAGCACATAGCCCTGATCAGGGGACAAGCCCAACCGCGATCGCTCCGAGTCTGCCCAATCCAAATCCGTTAACGGAATCCGAATGGACAAAGCGGGACAGGGGACATGAATCTCCATTCCAGATAACAGATCGTGGTACATCTGGGTCGCATATTGCTTGGATTTCAGCGGCACCGTATCGGTGAGAAACACGGAACCGGGCCTTCCGGCAAACCCAACGCGCTTAGGCACTCCCATCAGCCAGAGCAACAGCCCGCCAAACCAACCTGGATCCAGGGAAATCAACCCATCGTATTCGCGCTCTCGAATCCAACCGATCAAATTGCCCCAATCCGCAGGACCGTTACGGCCTTGAAAATCGTAGGTCAGGATTTGCTTAACCACCTGACTGACCCGATAGGCGGCCTTTGCACGAATTTCAACCACTACGTCAATTTGAGCTTGGGGATATTGTTGTTGCAGACTGTCCAGCATGGGGAAACACAGAAGCTGGTCGCCAATTCCGCCAGGGATGAGGGCAAGTAAGCGCATTGTTGAGGGTTACAAAAAGGGCTGAATTCAAACGGTGAACAAGACATAGCCGCCCTTTATTGTAATGGAATGTTAGGGACTCAATCCTTGAAATTGCAAATCTATCTTCGGTGTTAACGCCCCTTGATCTAGGGATCCATCACCCAATCGTCCCTTGCAGATACTCCGGCTCCAATGGGATGCTAAGAATTGACAACCCTGAAGTTGAGCGTCCCCATGTTTCTTTTAATTCCGGCTGCGGGCATCGGTAAACGAATGGGGAGCGATCGCAATAAACTCCGCTTGCAGCTCCTTGATCAGCCCATTTTGGCCTGGACGCTATTGGCCGCAGAAGCCGCAGACTCCATTCATTGGATCGGGCTCATTGGGCAACCGGATGACTGGCCCCTATGGCAAGCCTTAATTCAAGATCTAGCCTTATCTAAACCGATTCAGCTCATTCAAGGGGGCACCACCCGACAAGAATCAGTCTATAACGGGTTGCAAGCTCTGCCGCCAGATGCGGACTATGTCCTCATTCACGATGGGGCACGTTGCTTAGCCACCCCAGACCTGTTCAACCGTTGCACCCAGGCTTGCGAGCAATATTTAGGGTTTGTGGCCGCTGTGCCAGTTAAAGACACCATTAAAGTGGTGGACTCAACCCAGCAAATTGTGTCCACCCCAGATCGGGCTCAACTCTGGGCCGCGCAGACCCCGCAGGGCTTTCAGGTGACCAAACTAAAAGCGTGCCATCAAGAAGGCCGTGCCCAAGGCTGGGAAGTCACCGACGATGCGGCCCTCTTTGAAAAATTCGACTTGCCCGTTCATATTGTTTTAGGTGAGGAAACTAACCTGAAAATTACGACTCCTGCCGACTTGGCGATCGCAGCGTTGATTTTAAAACAGCGCCAAAATTAATCTCAAAATATGTGCTTAAATCATTGATTTACATTAGCTAGCTTATCTTTCTATAATCATGTTCTCCGAAAATCAGCCTCACAATGATTATTCACTTACCACCCATTCAATACCACAAATTGTTTGCTGTAACCCTTTTTTTGACGATGACTGGAATTGGTTGGCGGACACACTTAAAGACAAAAAACGCAACTGGCATTTCTTTAATGACAAGCCTCTCAACCTCTTTGAGAAATTATTTCGGAAGCCTAGCTTAGCTAAGATGAGAGCTTCTTTTCAAGCCGTACAAGCAGCCAATCGGCACCGCGCAGATTTGCTATTTACATTTGATCCAGTTATGACTTTTTGGTGTGCTGTATTTTCGAGATGGTTCGGCTTAAAAATAGAGCATATTGTTCATGCATTAAACTATCCTGATCTTCCCACTGGAGTCCGACGATACCTGAGTCAATGGGCTTTTACAGATGTCAGTCAAATTAATGTTAGCTCAATGGCTGAAAAGCAAATTTATAGCGAATACTTTGATATCCCGGCAGAGCGTTTTCAAGTCAAACTTTGGGGAATCGGAAAACCAGATGTTCAGCCGCAAGAACCGCTTGTACCTGGTGACTACATTTGTGCGATC
This sequence comes from Thermosynechococcaceae cyanobacterium, assembly GCA_049694615.1. GTDB lineage: Bacteria > Cyanobacteriota > Cyanobacteriia > Thermosynechococcales > Thermosynechococcaceae > JAAURS01. The sequence continues at coordinate 2,979 of JBAVRC010000384.1, forward strand.
GGAGGGAATGCCCGAGACTATCCAACCCTTATGGCAGCAATGAAGAAATTGCCAGACGTTCAACTCGCCATTGTTGTCAGACCCGATAATCTGAAAAATCTGAGCGTTCCTTCCAATGTAAAGGTGTTCGTGAATTTGCCAATGGATCGCGCCATGAATATTCTGCAATACTCCCGCTTTATGGTATTGCCATTAAAGGGATCAAAAATTCCCTGTGGACATGTAACGTTAGTTGCTGCTATGCATTTAGGCAAAGCCTTTGTTATCACTAACTCTCAAGGGGTGAGCGACTATGCTTTCCATGACACCAATGCAATAACTTGCGAACCTTTTAATCCTGATGCACTGTCTGTAGCGATTCGCACCCTCTGGAGCGATCCTCAAAAATGTCAGCGACTAGGCGAGAATGGGCAACAATTTGCTCAGCAAAACTGCTCGGAGGAGTCATCTCGGTTGCAGCTTCAGCAACTACTTCTCAGTCGAAATTTATAAGTTCACCATAAAATTTTCAAACACAAGCATTCAATGCCGCTTGCGTGCTGGCAAAGTCTGCTGCCAGATCGGCTTGATGTTGCTCCAACACCCCTAAAACCTGCCTGGGATGGGCCTGTTCTACCACCGGCAACAACTGCAATCCCCGTGCTACCATGCGTGCCGTGGCTTGCTGAACCGCCTCCTCTGGATGGGTACACAGAATCTCCTTGGTGCAAATTTCCTTCAGGGTTTTAATCGATGGTGTTTCCGGCGTAAACAATAATCCAGCGACGGGTAAATGACGCTTAATATCTGCCAGCGTCACCACCCCGATGAGTTGTTTAGCATCGTCCCAAACCAGTGCCGTATAGGACTTAGCTCGCACCATAACCTGCCCCGCATCCACCACGGTCATCGTATCGGCTAAAGCTAAAAAGTCTTTACTCATGGCAGCTGCCACGGTAATTTGTTGCAGCCAATCTCGATCGTCGGATTGTCGAACGTTGACCCCCATCTGCGGTAGTGCTAACGCCTGTACCGCAGGCATCGCCTGCATCCGCTCCACCAGCCAGACACTCACCCCCACCGCTGCCATCAACGGCAAAATGATTAAATAATTGCGGGTTAACTCAAACAACAACAAAATAGCAGTTAGCGGCGCACGGGTACTGCTCCCCAATACCGCCGCCATACCCACCATCGCATAGGCCGCTGGCGAGGCGATCGCATCCGCTATGGCTTGGGGCAACACCGTATTCAGAATTTGGCCGTAGATGGCCCCCAAACAAGCCCCCAAAAACATCGCGGGGGCAAAAATACCCCCCACTAAACCGCTTCCCAAACTCAGGGCGGTCGCAATTAACTTAACGGGCAACACAATCAACAACATGTGCAAGGGAAAGACTTCCCCTTTGAGAATCTCCTCCAAAGTGTTGTAGCCCACCCCTAAAATTTGGGGCACAGCCAAGGCCATCAATCCAACTCCAGCTCCGCCCAGGACGGGCTTCCAGACCGTCGGAATACCTCCCAACCGGGCCAAAACAGGCCATTCTCCTTGGAATGCTTTTTGACTGAACCGAATGGCTTGGGTATAAGCCAACGAAACGCCACTGGCCAAAATCCCTAAGCCCAAATAGCAGAGCCATTCCCAATTGCTCAACACCTGATAGGGCGGCAAATCGAACTCAGACTGCACGCCAAACACTGCCCGCGCCACTAGGGAAGAGACCATGGCCGAGAGCAGAATTAAACTGGCCCCTTGGGTTGTAAAGGCTTGACCCAACACCACTTCCAAGGCAAAAAAGACCCCCGCAATGGGGGCATTAAACCCAGCCGCCAACCCAGCCGCTGCCCCGGCTCCTAGCAAAAGACGGTACCGCTCTTTAGCAACCTGAAATCCTTGCCCCAGCAATACGCCGACATTTGCGCCAATTTCTACGCTGGGACCCTCCGGGCCTAAGGAGGCTCCTGTCCCCAAGGACAACGCCGCCCCTAAAAGTTTCATCACCGGACGCAATGGCGAAATGGGTTGTTCGCGACTATCGCTGAGCAGCGCATTCCAGCCCTGCCCAAAAAATTGCGGGAGTTGCCATCGCAGTAAGCCCACCAACAGCCCCCCAAAGGCAGGCAGCAGGGCAATGGTCCAAGGCCCTAGACGGGACAAAATCCCCAGCACGGACTGAAAGCTGAGGTCTTCAATGCCCCAGGTTAGGTAACGAAACAGGGCGATCGCCAAGCCCGTACTCCCGCCAATAAAGAAGGCTGCGATCAGGGTCAGGGCTTCTGAAGAGAGGGGGTGGCGGTTGAGAAAACTCGTGAGGCGATCGCTCAGAGTTCGGGATTGAATCGGCTCCTCAGGGGGTAAAATCTGAGGCGTTTGAGATGAAGCTGTCATCGAATGGGAAAACCCTACTCCATTCAGAAATCGCGCCTCTCGATCTTAACGTTTTGCCTGGGCTTAAAACCGGGATGCACCGACCATTGAAGGAGTCGTACCATTTTGCGAGTCGCTATCTTCCTCGCTTAACCCAAACACTTGATTGAAAACTTTTTGGACCTTATAGCCAGAGTCAATGGACTCTAAGGGATCCTTCCGCAACCGATGGCGCAGACAGAGGGTAATGAATCGCTTAATGTCGTTAACGGTGACCTCTGCGCGGCCTTCAAAAACCGCCAAGGCTCTAGCGGCACGATTGGTCACAATATCGCCCCGCAGCCCATCGACATCTAGATCAGAGCACACTTGAGAGATTTTGACCCGCAAGTCGTGGTCAATATCGACCTGATTCAGGTTGTGTTGGGCTTCGACAATTTTTTGCTGGAGTGCGCTTTGTTCTGGCTGATGGGTGTCTAGAAATGCTTGAGGATTTTGGTCAAAGCTGGTGCGTTCTTCCACAATCTGTACCCGTAGGTGCGGATCGCGCACGGTGCGAATTTCGGCGTGCATCCCAAATCGATCCAATAATTGGGGACGCAGTTCGCCTTCTTCTGGGTTGCCTGAACCCACCAACACAAATCGGGCCGGATGCCGAATGGAAATGCCTTCCCGCTCCACGGTGTTCCAGCCAGAGGCGGCTGAGTCTAACAACACATCCACCAAGTGATCATCGAGCAGGTTGACTTCATCCACGTAGAGAATGCCGCGATTGGCTTTGGCCAACAGACCTGGTTCAAAGGCTTTCACCCCTTCCGAGAGGGCTTTTTCAATATCGATGGTGCCGCATACCCGATCTTCCGTGGCTCCTAGGGGTAAATCCACCATGGGCACTTTTTTCTGGGTGACGGTGGGCGTTTGGCCGGCGCTAACCTGTGCCTTAAC
>JBAVRC010000385.1:0-2508 GCA_049694615.1 Thermosynechococcaceae cyanobacterium
GTGTTGGATGAGTTGCGCCCTTATCTCATGGCGGATGGTGGAAATGTGGAATTGGTTGAAGTCGAAGGACCCGTGGTCCGTCTGCGCCTTCAGGGGGCCTGCGGATCTTGTCCTAGTTCGGCCATGACGCTCAAGATGGGGATTGAACGGAAACTCAAGGAAAGTATTCCAGAAATTACCGATGTTGAGCAAGTGATGTAACGGATTGAGGTGAGCAGTCCCGCGATGGCATTGCTCACCCCTGTCATCGGCTTTTACGGGTCTAGAGGACCGATTCATGAGGCCAGGTTCATCGGTAGAATCGCTATTCCTTGTAGTTTTCTATACAATGTTTAAGTAAAGCGAAGCACTTTTCGTGCTCCAATGGGAGGGGACGAGATTTCCTCCGGTTGAAACGGCGGGCTAGCGCTTTTTGGATAACAGAGCTGTTCATGCGTCACGACAAGGAATAGAACCCTGTGGTTGAGTCTTCGCTCAGTGTGGGAGCCACACCCATCAACGACATCCCCAGACGATACGACCCAGACCGTTTTGCGCAATATTATCGCTGGCGACCTTGGCTTGTCCTGTGGCGATCGCTGCAAATTTTGATCCGCTTTGGTGGGCTGGTCGGCGGATTACAGTTCGATAAATGGGGCAATCGCGCGGAACAGAACGTGCCGTTGCGAGCCATGCAGTTACGGAAACTGCTCACCCACCTGGGTCCCACCTTCATCAAAATTGGGCAGGCCCTGTCCACCCGGCCCGACCTGATCCGCCAGGACTATCTGGAACAGCTCACCCTGCTCCAAGATCAGCTTCCGCCCTTTGCCAACGAACAAGCCTTTGCCATTGTTGAACAGGAATTGCAAGCGCCGCTAGAGGATCTCTTTGCCGAGATTTCTGAGAATCCCGTTGCCGCCGCTAGTCTCGGGCAAGTCTATAAAGGCAAACTCTATAGCGGCCAAACCGTGGCCATTAAGGTGCAACGACCGGGCTTACCCCGCAAACTGGCCCTGGATTTGCATATTGTGCGTCAGGTCATCCAAGTCTTGAAGCCGTGGCTCCCCATCAACGTCAGCCACGATTTGTCCCTCATTGTGGACGAATTTGGCATCAAGCTGTTTGAAGAAATTGACTATCAAAATGAAGGACGGAATGCCGAGCAATTTGCCCGTAATTTTGCAGATGCTCCTGAAGTCAAGGTTCCAGCCATTCACTGGAAATACAGTAGCCAACATGTGTTGACCTTGGAATGGATCGATGGCTTCAAACTCTCAGCCAACGAATGTATGCTCGATGCCAAAGTTAACCCGGACGATTTAATTCGCATCGGGGTCGAGGCGGGCCTTCGCCAACTGCTAGAGTTTGGCTTCTTCCACGCCGATCCCCATCCCGGCAATTTATTTGCTTTGGCCGACAGCCGCATGGCCTACATCGACTTTGGCATGATGGATCAATTAGACCAAGACACCAAAGAAACCTTGGTGGATGCCTTGGTCCATCTCACCAACAAGGATTACGAACGGTTGGCTCAGGACTTTGTGCGGCTTGGGTTTCTTACCCCCGACACAGATATCGCTCCCATTATCCCGGCACTAGAAGACGTTTTTGCCGATCTCCTGGGGGCCAGCGTCCGCGAGTTTAATTTCAAAACCATCACGGATCGGTTTTCGGATTTAATGTATCGCTATCCGTTCCGTCTTCCGGCTAAATTTGCCCTGATTATTCGATCCTTGGTGACCCAAGAAGGGGTGGCCCTGTGCTTAAATCCCGATTTCAAAATCGTCGAAGTCAGCTACCCCTACATTGCCAAACGCCTCCTCACTGAAGAGTCTCCTGCCTTTCGGCGGCGGCTGATCGAGGTGCTCTTTAAGGACGGCAAATTCCAATGGGAGCGTCTGGAAAACTTGATTGCGATCGCCCGCTCCGACAAGTCTTTTGACCTCGTGCCCACGGCTCGTATGGGATTGCAGTATCTCTGGTCCGAGGAAGGACAGTTTTTGCGACGACAACTCATTTTGGCCCTCACCGAAGACAACCGACTTCATACCGCAGAAGTGCAGCGATTGTGGCAACTGGTTCAAGCCGACTTTCAACCCAGTCGCCTCATCAATGTCGCCCTAGGGGCATTGGCCGACTTATCTGGGGAAGTTGTGGCCAACTGGTCGCCTTGGTCGGTTTTGCCCAAAGTATCCTCCGCCGTTCATACGCCTGAACCTGAACGGGAATTGGCGACCAGTCGCCGTCGTTAAGGGCTATTGCGACGCTATCGGTTTCGTCATATTTCTTAACGTGATAGGATGCAAACCAGTGCCCAAGGATAAGGTGTTCCATGTTTTACGATCCGCCCTACGTTTTGCTGATTACAGGTTTACTAGCCGGACTAGCATGCGGGCGAGCCTTTGAAGTTACCCTCCGGTCTGCCGTTCAAGAGTGGTCGCAGTCCCATTCAACGCGCGTTTTGCAGCAACTGCAAGGGATGTCGTTGTTTCTACCCTTCTTAGGCGTGTGTATCGGAACCTGTGT
>JBAVRC010000386.1:0-4514 GCA_049694615.1 Thermosynechococcaceae cyanobacterium
CCTATAAACGTGCGATCTCAGCAGGAGCATTCTCTGTTCAAGAACCGATCAAAAAAGAGGATGAAGACAAACGCGGCGGCGTGAAGGATGCAGGAGGGACAACCTGGTGGATAGCCACCAAGGTGGAATAGTAAAAGCTGTCCCAAGAAAGTTTATTCAACCTGTCGATCGCACAAACCTCAGTTCGACTATTGAGTAGAGCATGGATTTGACAGCAAACCAACACCATCACTGAAAAATCAAACAGGAGTTACATTATGAAACCCAATCCCATTGTTTGGTGCGAGATTTACGTACAGGACATGGAGCGTGCAAAACAATTTTACGAGTCTGTGTTCCAGATGAAATTGGAGAAGCTTGCAAGTCCTGAAAATTCTGCTCTCGAAATGTGGGCGTTCCCGATGTCAATGGAAGCGGTTGGTGCTTCTGGCGCATTGGTCAAGATGGACGGTGTTGAGTCTGGCGGCAGTGGGACGATACCGTACTTCCATTGCGATGAGGTCGCTGAAGAAGAGGCGCGCGTCGTTACTGCTGGCGGAAAAATCCACACCCCCAAAGAGTCAATCGGCCAATACGGTTTCATGGCTTTGGTGATCGATACCGAAGGAAATATGATCGGCCTTCACATGCCCGCAACCGCGACGGAGTGAGGGCGGGGCTAATTGTGCTTATGCCAAGCACAGTGAAGCAGAACCGGAATGGTATGCATCTAGCCGCACATTTACGCAGAAATGTTTTTCGAGCCAATGCCCTTTGACTGAGATCGCATGGTTGACTCCAGTTTTGGATAGCTCATCACAATGGAGAATTCACATGATTAAGCAAGCTAAGAATAGGATTTGCCTTTGGTATGATGGCGATGCCGAAGAGGCGGCACATTTTTACGCCAAGACCTTCCCCGATTCATCCGTTGGCGCAGTACTCCGCGCACCGGGAGATTTCCCGTCTGGGAAGCAAGGGGATGTGTTGACGGTTGAGTTTACCGTGATAGGAATTCCTTGCCTCGGGCTCAATGGTGGTCCCACTTTCAAGCACAATGAAGCATTCTCGTTTCAGGTCGTAACCACTGACCAGTCCGAAACGGATCGTTACTGGAATGAGATCGTTGGTAACGGCGGCGAAGAGAGTGCGTGCGGTTGGTGCAGGGATAAATGGGGACTGTCCTGGCAGATTACGCCACTGGCTTTGACAAAAGCGATCGCCGATCCCGACCGTGCTGCCGCCAAGCGCGCGTTCGATGCAATGATGCAGATGAAAAAGATCGACATCGCTGCGATCGAGGCAGCGCACCGTGGATGAGGTAGAAAAAGATATCGGAGAATCAATTTAAACAAGGAGAACTTTCATGACTTATGTAGATGGATATGTGGTAGCTGTACCCACTGCCAATCGTGCAGCTTATCAAAAAGTAGCTGAGGAGGCAGCCATTTTATTCAAGGAATACGGTGCGCTCAAAGTGGTTGAATGTTGGGGTGATGATGTTCCTGACGGCAAGTTAACATCTTTCCCAATGGCGGTTAAATGCGAGGAAAACGAAACCGTTGTTTTTTCCTGGATCGTTTGGCCTTCCCGTGAAGTTCGCGATGAGGGAAATCAGAAGGTAATGGCCGATCCGCGAATGCAACAACCAGAGGAGATGCCCTTTGATGGTAAGCGGCTGATCTACGGCGGTTTTGAGATGATGGTTGAAAGCTAAAACAATCCTGCTCTCAGCTTAATCTAGGTACAATAAATTCCAAAGGAAAAAGAATAAGCACTCAAATTTTTGCGAATCTACCCGTCAAATACCTCAACAAATCCGTTGATTTCCTTACTAAACTCGGCTATGAGTTTAATCTCCAATTTACTGATGAGAATACCACTTGCATGCTTACGGGTGAAAATATATTTGTCATGGTACTTGTTGAGAAATATTTCAAAACCTTTACACCCAAGGCAATTTGCGACACCTCCAAAAACACAGAAGTACTGGTCGCTTTATCGTATGAGAGTCGAGCCGAAGTTGATGCAACGGTTGCCAAGGCGATCGCAGCAGGTGGCACCACCTACTAGGAACCACAAGATCTTGGTTTTATGTATCAGCATGGCTTCCAAGATTTAGATGGACACCTTCGGGAAATCTTTTTCATGGATGAGAGTGCGTTGGCGTAGCCTCTCAGAATGAGATTCGCTCAATGTTGACTGTTTTCTATCTCCCCCCTCAAACCATAACCTCAGGAGTAACTTAATCCAATGAATAACGCTACTACGTCCTATCCGCCTCTAATTCCCGCCTTTGCAGTTCACGATGCTGCCCAAGCGATCGCATTCTACCAACAGGCGTTTGAAGCAACAGAACTCTACCGCCTGATCGACCCAGAATCGGGCAAGATTGGACATGCAGAACTTTTGATTAACGGCACCATGATTATGCTGGCTGATGAATATCCAGCCTTTAACAAAGCGCCGCAGACTCTTGGTGGCACAACCGTAAAACTTACACTGATGGTAGAAGATGTTGATGCCATTGTAGCCCGTGCCAGTGCTGCTGGAGCGTTCGTAGTCCGGTCACCGAGCGATGAATTCTTTGGGCATCGAAGTGCCACTATTCGCGATCCATTTGGACACGAGTGGATGCTTCAGAAGGAGATTGAGAAAGTTGCGCCAGAGGAAATGCAACGACGGTGGGACGCAATGGTTAAAGGCTCACAAACAACCGTCTAGATTTAGAAAAATCAGAAGAAGCATCCTGCAAAACACTCAAAAAGGTTACCCCTATTCATGGCTTAAAACTTAGAACCGAACAAAAACAGGAGATTTCACAATGAAAGTGATGGTGATGGTCAAAGCAACTCAGGACTCCGAAGCTGGCGTAATGCCGACCGAACAGCTCCTGACAGAAATGGGGCAATACAATGAGGAATTAGTGAAGGCAGGAATTATGCTCGCTGGCGAGGGGCTTCATCCCAGCTCGAAAGGTGTGCGGGTTCAGTTCTCCGGGACAAACCGATCCGTAACCGATGGACCTTTTACTGAAACCAAGGAACTCATCGCTGGCTACTGGCTCTGGCAAGTACAGTCGATAGAAGAGGCGATCGCATGGGTGAAGCGCTGTCCCAATCCAATGCCAGGGGACTCTGAGATCGAGATTCGTCCGGTCTTCGAGGCAGCAGATTTCGGAGAAGCATTCACCCCCGAACTCAGAGAGCAGGAAGAACGGATCCGTGCTGAGACGGAAGGACGCAAGCATTGATGAACCAATCTCTTTTCTTTTTGAAGCTGTTTTCGGCCCTAGGCTGCGGTCTCATTGCGGGGGTTTTCTTCGCCTTCTCGACCTTTGTGATGAGTGCCCTTGCCCGACTTCAGCCAGCCCAAGGCATTGCTGCCATGCAATCCATCAATATCGTTGTGATTAATCCGTGGTTTATGACGGTCTTTTTAGGAACGGCGGTATCTTGCAGTTTTCTTGTTTTCTCCTCGCTGTCAGTGGGAAATCAATCCACGACTATCTACGTAATCGGCGGCTGTCTCCTCTATCTCGTCGGTACATTTTTGGTGACGATGGTTTGCAATGTGCCGCTGAATGAGGCGCTGGCAAAAGTCGATCCTGAAAGTGTCGATGGGGCAAACCTATGGGCTAGTTACTTGGTTAGCTGGACGTTTTGGAATCATGTGCGGACCGCTGCTGCGATCGCTGCTTCCGCCACGCTGACGATGGCACTCTGCACTCAAACCAACTCGGTGTAATAAGGGTCAAGCTGAGGGAAACTGTGGTCCCGGTCGATCACTCAAGTAGCAAATACCCTGTTAAGCCCTGCACGACCTGACGGGGCGATCGCCTACCATAGAAGAGAAAACCGTGGGTTTGATGCGGTATGGCGGCGGAGATTGAGTTTCAGCCCTATTTGCGATCGCTGAGCGAACACTATGCCCAATGGTGGCAGCTTTATACGCTCACGGATGCGGAAACCAAAGCTCAACAACAGAATGAGCCGCAGCCTTTGAAAACACCGTTTGATTTTGGGTTGATGGTGCAGACGGTGTTAAAGAGCGATCGCCCAATGGCATCAGATGGCCCAGAGTTTGAATCTCAGTCGCCCAAGGAAAGGATTGAACCATTTCCGGTTTTAGAGGAGATTCGTAAATTTGTAAAAGAATATCGGCAGGTGTTGCTGGTGGGGCGACCGGGTTCGGGGAAATCGACGACGTTGGCACGGTTGTTGTTGGAGGAATCCCGAAGGTGCTCTGCCATTGACCAGTTCAGTAATCCCCTCCTGGGAGGGGCTAGGGGTGGGTTAGTCAGTGGTGCAATTGACCCCCCGCCCTCCGGGCACCCCTCCGAGGAGGGGATTGATGGCGGTACATGCATTCCAGTCCTAGTCGAACTCCGATTCTTATCCAACTCAACCATCCTCGATCGCATTCAAGCCTTTTTCAAAAGCCGCGATCTTCTGCTCGATCGCACTCAAATCGAAGACCTGTTGTTTCATCGGCGATTATTGCTGTTGATGGATGGGCTGAATGAATTGCCCTCG
>JBAVRC010000387.1:0-6141 GCA_049694615.1 Thermosynechococcaceae cyanobacterium
GATTGATACATCCAGGTACTAAGCTCAACGCTAAGGCCGCACTCAATACAGATACAGAACCATAAATCGATTTCAATTTCATAAAAAAACCCCCCGACATTCACTCGGTCATGTATACAGATCACACGTTGGTTATCTTGACCTTTCGGTCTAGCTAACCTGACTCACTTAGGATGCCCTACTTCTGAACTAAAAGAACTTTGAGGTCCATAATCTGAGCAACACCTGCAGCGAGAACAGCACAAAGATAAGCTGAACGAATTTAATCAGATCGTTCAGCCGGAAGTCTCCTGGGTTATCGCTTCCGGTGCCTCCCCTCCAAGGGCAAGCCGATGCAGCATTACCGTTGATCGAACAGATTTTCAGTTATTTCTACTTGAATCAGCGCCATCTGTTCCCGCAACCACTCAATTTCCTGAGCAAGAATGGCCTTAAAAAACTGCTTTGCTGTTGTTCGATAGACATCGACAGGTAGCGCCACCATCTCTTCATTTTCTAAACGGAGTACACAACTCATTAAACGATGGTTTAATAACTTTAAGCGCTCTGCTGGCGTAAGATAGCTCAAAAAACAAAACTTGATCATGAACCGCGATCGCGCATTGACCCAGCTTTCCTGGGGATGTTCCAGCATCATCTGTTTCCACAAGTCCCGGCCTTCTGCAGTGAGGCTGTACACCCGTCGCCCGGAGGCTCCCTTGCCCTCTAGCTCTGTAAAAACGGCGATCGCCCCACGATCCTGCCAACGCCGCAGCAACGGATAAATCGCGCCATAGTTGACACTGATACAGCCCCCCATCAATTTCTCCAGTTCTATCTTCAAACGATAGCCGTGGAGCGGTTGTTCAATTAAAAGCCCAAGGATGGCTATCTCAAGCATGAATATCAAATTGATATAATGAGCTACAATACCAGCCACGGGGCATTCCTTCAGTAAACCCCTATTTCTCAAATATTTTCAACCGCTATTTGAACAACGTACGCTAGCTCAGTCCTGCGATTGAGTCTGTCAAGTCTTGTGCGAAGGTCACTTCCCCATGAGCAGCCAAAATACTGAGCCAAGTACCCACCTTCCCGTCTTAGAAGACGCCTCGCCCCCATCCCCTGGCGATCCATCGCCTCCGGTTAAGCCCAGTGCCCGCCGCTGGATTGTGCCTATCGCGATTTCGTTACTCCTGCTGGGCGGCATAGGCTGGGTGGTGTTTAACCGGGTGGTCCTGCCCATTCTCATGTTTAGTCAGCCGCAGCCCCCACCTCCACCCCTTGACGTTCCCCTGAGTCGGGCCACGGTTACGACGGTGGAAGATAGCTCCGACTATGCGGCAAACCTAGATTCGCGCCAATCCATTACCGTTCTTCCCAAAGTGGCGGGACGCATTGTGGCCATCTATGTCAAGGCGGGCGATCGCGTTCAAACAGGCGACAAACTCATCCAGATTGATGCTGACGAACAACGGGCGCAGGTGGCCAGCCGCAGGGCTGGGGTTAATACCGCCGCCGCCGAAGTGAACACGGCCATCGCCGATGTGGCCAGCGCTCAAGAGACCTTGCGATCGCTTCAGGCGCAACAAGCCGCTGCGGCAGCCAACGTGCAACTCAACCAAGACGACTATCGTCGGTTTCAAGACCTGTACCAAGCCGGAGCCACCAGCAAGCAAAGCTTGGAGCAAAAACGCAATGCCATCCAAACGGCTCAGGCCGAGTTAAATCGGGCCAAAGCTGATGTGCAAGCCCAACAATCGGCGATCGCTAGAGCGCAAGCCCAAGTAGAACGGAATCGACAGGCGGTGGCCCAAGCCCAAGCCAATGTGTGGGAAGGGCGGGTGCAGTTGCAGGACTACACAGTCACTGCGCCTATTTCCGGCATGGTGGGCGATATTCCTGCCAAACTGGGGGATTTGACCACGTCGGCCACGCCCCTGCTCACCCTCTCCCAAAACGATCAATTGGAAGTGCAACTGCAAATTCCCTTAGAGCGTGCGGCGGCGCTGCGCCAGGGCCAGATCGTGAGACTCCTAGACGATAACGACAAACCCATTCACTCGGGTCAAATTTCCTTTATTTCGCCCAATGTGGACCCTGCCTCCCAGTCCATTCTGGCCAAGGCGGTCTTTGCCAATGTGGGGAATACCTTGCGCACCTCGCAATATGTGCGGGCCAGGGTCGTTTGGTCGGCCCGTGCGGGGTTACTCGTGCCCACCACGGCCATTTCGCGCCTAGGGGGTAAGGATTTTATCTTTGTGGCCCAGCCCTTCCAAAAGGCGAGCTGTAATGCTGCTCCAGCCGCTCCAAAGGGGGACGGTCCACCGGTAAAGGTCAATCCGACTCAGATCGTGGCCGCTCAAAAATTGATCCGGCTTGGCAAAATTATTGGCAACAATCAGGAAGTGTTGGAGGGGCTAAGCCCCGGCGATCGCATTGTCACCTCCGGCATCCTGCAACTGCAAAACTGTTTACCCATTGCCGCAGAAAAAACCGTCGGCGCAGGTTAGCCCTTTTATTGGACCGGAACCATGATCTTTTCTGTTTCCGACTTTTTTATCCGACGGCCCGTTTTTGCCACGGTATGTTCCTTGGCGATCGCCCTGCTGGGGTTAACTTGTATCCCCACCTTGCCCGTGGCCCAATACCCCGAAATTACCCCACCGCAAATTTCAGTGACCTCTAACTATGTAGGGGCCAATGCCGAAGTGGTCGAGTCCACCGTGACCAATATCCTGGAGCGGGAACTCAACGGGGTGGAAGGGTTGCGGTACATCAAATCCACCAGTGCCAACGATGGCACCAGCAGTATTAACCTTACCTTTGAGCTAGGCCGCAACCAGGACTTGGCCGCAGTGGATGTGCAAAATAAAGTCTCCACGGTCTTGTCCCGCCTGCCCGGTCCGGTCACCCAGACGGGGGTGCAGGTCACCAAGGCCAACAACAACTTTCTGCTGGCGATCGGGCTGTACTCGGAGCGGGACGGAAAAACGGGCAAGGATGTCTATGACGACGTATATCTCAGCAACTACGCCGATCTGTACATGGTGGATGCCGTCCGCCGCATTAAAGGGGTGGGAGGCGTCCAAATCTTTGGGGAACGCAAGTATGCCATGCGGGTCTGGCTCGATCCAGAGCGTTTAGCCAGTCGCGGCATCACGCCTCAGGATGTGGTGGATTCCTTGCGTCAGCAAAACTTACAAGTGGGGGCAGGGCAAGTGGGGCAACCGCCTGCACCGCCTGGTCAAACCTATCAATATTCCGTCACGGCCCAAGGGCGACTGGAAGGGGAGGCCGAATTTAACAACCTGGTGGTCAAAACCACCGATACGGGAACCCTGGTGCGGCTGAAGGAGGTGGGACGGGCACAATTGGGGGCCGAAAACTATGGCTCTGTGCTGCGCTTTACCCCAGCGGATCGGGTAACCCACCGGGGTGTGGGACTCGGCATCAACCAACAATTCGGCAGCAATGCCCTGGATGTGGCCAATGCGGTCAAAGCCGAAATGAAAGTGCTGTCCCAAAACTTTCCGCCAGGGATGCGCTACGACATTGCCTTTGATACCACGACCTTCATCGAAGCGGGGGCGGAAGAAGTCGTAATTTCTCTGGTGCAGTCGGTGTTGCTGGTGGTGTTGATTCTCTACCTGTTTTTGCAAGACTGGCGTTCAGCCCTCATTACCTCCGTCGTGATTCCCATCGCCTTTATTGGCACCTTCATTTTTGTCAAACTCCTAGGCTTTTCCATCAATACCCTGACGCTGTTTGGCCTCACCCTGGCAACGGGATTGGTCGTGGACGATGCGATCGTGATTGTCGAAGATATCTCCCGACGCATTAAGGAAGAGGGCATGCCGCCGGTTGAAGCCGCGATTTCTTCCATGAATGCCCTCTTTGGTGCGGTGATTGCCACGTCCATTGTTTTGATGACCGTGTTTATCCCAGTGGCGTTTTTCCCGGGCACGACGGGGCAGTTGTATAAGCAGTTTGCCCTCACCATTGCCTTTTCCATTGGGGTGTCCACCTTTAATGCCCTCACCTTTACGCCCATGTTGTCGGCGCTACTGTTACGGCAGGGACAGGTGCCCAACCATTGGTTTTTCAACGGCATTAACCGGATCATTGAGGGCACCCGCAATGCCTACGCCCGCACCTTGCGTCGGGTGATTCAGTGGAAGTTTATCGTACTGGTGTTGTTTTCCTTAGCCTTGGTCTTGACCTACTGGGTCTATACCGTGATTCCCAAAGCCTTTATCCCCGATGAAGATCAGGGGTATTTCATCACCATTGTCCAGGGGCCAGAGGGGGTGTCCCTCGACTACACGGAAAAAGTGCTGGCCCAAGCCGAAGCGATCCTCAAAGCACAGCCAGAAATTCAAAGTATTTTCTCCGTTGGGGGCTTTAGCTTTAGCGGGGCAACTCCCAATAATGGCTTAATTTTTTCCCTGCTCAAACCCTGGAGCGATCGCCCGCGACCGGACCAATCCGTGGCTGGGGTGGTGGGCGGCTTTTTCCCGCAACCGACGGGCCTGTTTCCCAAACTGTTGGGCATTCAAGAGGCCACGGTCATCCCCTTTGCGCCGCCAGCGGTACAGGGCTTGGGCAACTTCGGCGGCTTTGAATTTCACCTGCAAGATCGCATTGGCGTGGGCTTTAATACCCTCGGCGACGTGCTGAATCAATTTCTAGGCCGTGCTGGGGCTTACCCTTCGGCCCAAAATCCTCAAATTACGGGGCTAAGGCCCACCTTCAATGCCAATACGCCCCAAATTACCGTGGCGGTCAATCGCGATCGCGCCAACCAATTGCAAGTCACGGTGGAAGATATCTTCGATACCCTACAAATTTTGTTGGGGTCCACCTACGTCAACGACTTTAACCAATTCAATCGGGCCTATCGGGTCTATGTCCAGGCCGACAGCCCCTTCCGCGCCAACCCAGAGGAAATCAATGCCCTCTATGTGCGGTCCAAAACTGGTGCGATGATTCCTTTGGGCAATCTGGTCAAAATTACCCAGACCATTGGCCCGTCCATCATCACCCACTACAATCTGTTTCGTTCGGTGGAAATTAACGGCGCTCCGGCTCCCGGTGCCAGTTCGGGTCAGGCCATTTCCGCCATGGAAGCAGTCGCCAAGGTCGTTTTGCCCAAGGGCTTTAGTTTTGAGTGGTCGGGCATTTCCCTAGAGGAAGTGGAATCGGGTGGGGCCGCTCTGGTCATTTTCGGCTTGGGGGTGGTGTTTGTCTTTCTCACCCTCGCGGCCCAGTACGAGAGCTTCATTGACCCGATGATTATCATGCTGACGGTGCCCCTAGCGATTTTGGGAGCCTTAACCGCCGTCTGGATGCGTGGCACCTCCAATGATGTGTATACCCAAATTGGGTTTGTGATGTTGATTGGCATGGCCAGTAAAAATGCCATTTTGATTTTGGAATTTTCCAATCAACTGCGCGAAAAGGGGCTGAGCTTAACCAAGGCGGTTTTAGAAGCTTGTCACGAACGGCTCCGCCCTATCCTGATGACGGCGATCGCGACCATCATTGGCTCGGTGCCGCTCCTGATTGCCACGGGGCCGGGGGCCGCAGCACGGCAATCCTTGGGCACAGCGATCGTGGGGGGGATGTGTATTGCCACCATCTTGAGTTTGTTTGTGGTTCCAGTGCTGTATATCACCATCAAGACATTGTTTGATCGCCCTTCCCCGAAGGAGTTTACGTTTACGCATAATGGAGATGGCCAGATTCCAGAGCAAATCAAGGTGTTAGCCGATAAGACTCGCAAGGATGAGAGTTAGGACCTATTGCCCACCAAGCTTATTGAGCTTAACTATGCTTCCCCGTTATGATTCATCAATTCTCTCAGTTCAGTTGAGATAAGATTGGGCACATCGGGATAGAGCGTAAGGCGGGACAGCTTGAGAGATGAATTTTATATAGAAATCTAAAGAAAAACCCTGTGCCGAGGTACAAGGTGAAGTATCGTATCTTGATGAGTTATACCAAATCTACTTGTCGTAGCTACACATCAAGATCCCCCTTGTATCTTAAAAGAGAGCAGTAGACCGATCGCCCCCTGGGTTGAGAAATCCGAGATTTAGTCTAGGTCGCTGTTCACTCATTTGTCTAAACTCGAAAAATCGCCTGGGTCTTGAACCCGCA
>JBAVRC010000388.1:0-9044 GCA_049694615.1 Thermosynechococcaceae cyanobacterium
GTAGGTTTGGGTAGAAAAACGAAGGTATGAAACAGAGTGAGAATTAAGCTGAAGTGCCTATCAGTCAAGGATTTCAGAAATTTTGCTTTGCTCGGTACAGGGTGCTTTGCTCGACCCAACCTACTTAATAGAATTATTCCATAACTACATGAAAGTTGTTTATTTTACCTCATCAAAAATGAAAATTCTTTACGAAGTATCGACATTGGGACACTCTTATATTGGATCGAATGGAAACTCAGGAATTTTTAGAGTAACAGAAGATTTCGTTCAAGAGATAGTCAACTCAAAAGATATTGAATCTAAGTTTATATCAAATGCTTCAATTATTCATGCCATAAAAACCAAAAAATATTTTCAATCTAAATATAACCCTACACTTGCTAACAGTTTAATAGATAGTTTACAATCCTATTCATTTTTAACAAATTTTTATGAAAATTTATTTGACCGAGGGAAGTATTTGAGTCAACAAAAAAGCATATTAAAAAATGATTTAATTATTCAAAAATATGCAACTAAACTTTGCTTGAGGTTACTTCCAAAGATAGATAAATATTTTTCACTTAAAGAAGAGTTTGATATCTATCATTCGTTTTATTATCCTCTGCTTAATAAAGAAAAAGTAAAAACAAGATGTAGAATTCTGACAATACATGATGTCATTCCTTACTTATTTCCTCAATATTTTAAGCCAAGCACGACTTATTATTTTAATAAAATTATGTCCAGTTTAGACCCTTCCAAAGATTGGGTTATTTGTTTTTCCGATTCAACAAAAAGAGACATCTGTAAAGTCACTTCAATATCTTATAAAAGAGTATTTGTTTTACCGTTGTCATCTGACAGATTATATAAAGATATTAACCCTGAAAAGATAAGTTTTGTTAAAAAGAAATATTCTATTCCAAACGGTGATTATGTTCTTTGCTTATCTACCGTTGAACCTAGAAAGAATATTAAATATCTTATCGAGTCTTTTATTGAGCTAGTTTCTAGATTTAATATTTCAAACTTATATCTTGTTTTGGCGGGATCAAATGGTTGGTTATATAATAGTGACTTCGATAAGTTTAATAAAAATTTTGTTTTTTTAAATAATGTTATTTTTACTGGATTTGTTGAAGAAGAAGATTTAGTCTATGTTTATTCCGCTGCTAAAATATTTGTTTATCCTTCTTTATACGAAGGATTTGGTTTGCCCGTTTTAGAAGCGATGAAATGTGGTTTACCTGTTATTACTTCCAACAGAAGCTCTTTGCCAGAGTTGGTAGGTAATGCAGGTATTCTCGTTGATCCTCAAGACAAAAATTCTTTATGTCTGGCGATGTATGAGTTAATAAAAGATGATTCCAAATTGTGCAAATATAGTAATGCAAGTTTATGTCGAGCCAAAGAGTATTCAATGAATAAGTCATTTACAAGAATGCTTGATATATATAATGAAGTGCTTAGATTAAGCAATTGATTTCTATTAATTAACCTATACAACTTAAATTGTGGTAAGCTTTTACTATAAAGTTATAGTATATGTTTCAAAACATAAAGTATGACTCTCTTTTAATAAATAATTCGAATAGCGATAGTCGGAGTTCATCGAAACCCAGGACAGGGTGTATCCGTAAGGGGTGTTGGTGCTAAATATACTGTTAGTAAATCTAACTCTAATCGAAAGGCACTCGGTTAGATATTCATAAAGTTATTAAGTATGCTCGAAGTGTGATGATTCCTGTAGGAGGTTTGAATTCCGGACGAAAAGAATCCGGAGTTATCAAGTTTTTGACTAAAATGAAAGCAGACAAAAGAGAAAAATGGACAGAAATCTTGTATAAACATTCTATATATACTGCTAAAACTTCAAAGCCACTAAATAAAAAAATCAAATATGTTGGCAAACAGATAACGAAATTAGAAGCTAGATCTATAAAAAAAATATCCGATTATGGACGGAAAGACCAAACTAATCTAGTGAAAGATATGATCCATATATCATTATTATGTGAAATATCATATTGTACTTAGCATAAAAACCATAAGAAAAGCTAGCGTCAATGTTTTTAAATCGGATGACAAAACTTCGGTTGTCTTGGGTTAAGTTGGAAATTTTTATAATCTTAAGACCTCAACTTTGATTTGAAAAAAATGTTGTCCTATAAAATTAAAGTATTATTCGCGAGTAGCTTATCTGGCAAAAAAGTTGTAGATCTTGCAGATATTATAGGACTTAATTATACAGTAACTGAGAATAATGATGGTTGGTATAATGACGTAAGCTCTGTTCGTCAAAAATGGATTTGGAAAGGACATATTTCTGGCATCTGTTCTACCGAAGAAATTGGTACACGAAACTTGTCTTTAGATTTTGGAGGGGCACTCTCTATTCGAATAACATTCAGATATTTACATTTTTGGGAGACGCAATCTGTATCTCCTGAGAGTGGTAGAGTATATTTCTTTGGCTGCGATCATGGAAAATACAATAGCTCTATAAACAACTCAATACATATTCTTAAGAGTTTTTTAAGAAGAGTTAAAATTCAAGAATTAAATAACTCTTTCATAATTAAGCAGCCAAATAACTTTGAGTAATATTTTTAACACAAAAATGATTCTAGAAGAGTTATAGTTTTGTATTCAAAAGCACTGAAAGATTTTAAGGAAAAGTATACTCTATCATCAGGATTTCAATTTGGTTTGGCTTCCCCATAAATCCTCTTTTACCAATTAATCTAAGTCTTCAACAACAGTCTGGATCATTACTATAACTAAAAGTGATTAACTCAGTGAGTGACTTTAGTCTCAGATCCTTAGGTTGCTCCAGAAAGTGAGAACCAACAGTGTATTATTTCTCTTCGGAAGGAGAGAAAATTGCACCCGTAAGTATTAAAAATGAGAATAATATTTATAAATTTAATCCTAGAAAATATCTTATTAGAAAACTCATTAGAGAATCAGTCTATTCTCATTATTTTACCTAGAACTAGCTCTAAAAATTAATACTTAAAATTTTCTTCTGCATCCTAAAATGAAAATCCCTAAATATATACATCAAACTTGGAAGAACGACAAAATTCCCTATTATGTCTATGATAAAAAATGGATTCAGTCATGGAAAAAATTTCATCCAAATTGGTGTTTCAAACTTTGGACTGATTCCGATCTCTATTCTCTGGCTTCAATCTGTTTTCCAGAGTACTTACATATTTTACAAAAAGGTCCTGGAGTTATTCGAGCTGATTTTGGAAGATACCTAGTTATGTACTATGTTGGTGGAGTATACGTTGATCTTGACTATGAATGTTTCCGAGATCTTACCCCTTTACTAAAAGATCAAGAACTTGTCTTAACTTATGTTGATGATGGGCATGAAATTAGTAATGCTTTTCTTGCATCTAAACCATTTCATCCACTTTTTAAGGAGGTATTAATAGAGTGTTCAAAACGATTCGATCTCCATGAAGAAGTAGAAAAACGCACTGGTCCAGTTATGTTCACAGAAGTAGTAAAGACTCTTAGGCTTGAACATCATGCTATTTCCAGTAAGTATCTGTCTCCTATTAGTTGGAGAAAAAAACAGTCAATTTACTTAAGAACTTTAAGCTATCAAGATACTTTTCAAATGAAACGTCGCTACCCTGATGCGTATGCAGTAACTTATTGGACGTATAATTGGAGGAAGGATCAAGTTCGTACTAAATTTAATCTGTTAAAACCAATTTATACTTTTCCCAATAAGATTATAATGTTAGAGCTATGCTTTAGCATTGTATCGCTTAAAAGAATCCTTTTATTAACTCTAGAAAAATTTTTTAATTTTTTAAAAAGATCTTAGTTTATGATGTTTCAATTTCTCATCCAAAAAATTGCATTCTGACTCATCTCTGCTGAGTTGGCAGAAGAATTGCCGATAGCGGCTGTCAAACCAAGCGTACCTGCTCAAAAATCGATGATTAATCCTTCTTGCTCAGTCAATTCTAGCTTTTTGTCCAATTTAAACGGTTTTCTGGAAAATAAAGTAATGACCAAATCCAACAGCAGCGTCTAAAGCATCTGCTAGAAAGTCTTGAAAGTTTTGCTAAGCTTAGACGGTTGCGACCTATTAAGGATTGTATTGGACACAGAATTTATCTGGGGCCGACATCATGAAAGTTGCGTTTTTCAGCACCAAATCCTAATGATCGCCAGAAAACTGGGTCTTCAAGCACAGTGAACTCGCTGCCGCTCAACTCCAAGACGTTAAGTTGCCCATGACGCCGCAGAATCAGCTACAGTCAAACAGGAGCGTCATTTAGGGGCTGATACAGCGGTGGCACAGACCTATCAAGCCAAAATTTATGTCACATTGCGGCCTTCGGTGTTAGATCCCGCAGGGACTGCAGTGCAGTCGGGGCTGGGGCATTTGGGCTATGACAATGTGGCGCAGGTGCGGATCGGCAAGTATATTGAGTTGTCGGTGACGGCCCCGGATCGCCCGACAGCGGGAGCCCAAGTGGATCGCATGTGCGATCAGTTGTTGGCGAATACGGTGGTTGAAAACTATCGCTTTGAATTGGCCGAGGCGATCGCACCCTCGGCCACAGGAGCGGCGGCATGAAATTCGGTATCGCCGTTTTTCCCGGCTCCAACTGCGATCGCGATATGGAAATGGTGGCCCGCGATCTTCTGGGTCAGCCCACTCGTATGGTTTGGCATGAAGAGACCGATATTGACGACCTAGATGTGATGGTGATTCCCGGCGGATTTAGCTATGGGGATTATTTGCGCTGTGGGGCGATCGCCCAATTTTCCCCCGTCATGAAAGCAACCGTGGCCCATGCAGAGGCCGGGAAATGGGTGTTGGGGATTTGTAATGGGTTTCAGGTGCTCACAGAAATCGGACTCTTGCCCGGTGCACTGATGCGAAACCGCGACCTGCACTTTATTTGCGATCGCGTGGCCCTAACCGTAGAACGGACGGATTTACCTTGGACGGCGGCCTATGCCGAGCAACCGAATATTACCCTCCCGATCGCCCACGGGGAAGGCTGCTACTATGCCGATGCCGCAACCTTGACAGAGCTAGAGGCTAATCGACAGGTCATTTTTCGGTATGGCGACCCTAATCCGAATGGTTCGATCAATAATATTGCCGGAATTTGCAATCGCCAAGGCAATGTGGTGGGCATGATGCCCCATCCAGAGCGGGCCTCAGACCCCATGTTGGGGGGGACGGATGGATTGCTGTTATTTAAAGGGCTGTTAGATGGCGCTTAGTACCCCTTTTGGGAGGATCGGCACCGCAATTCAAACTGTTTCAAGATCTTCAAAAACTCCGTTGGCAGGGGGGCTTCGACCTGAATCCAAGCTTCTGTGACGGGATGCTGCACCTTGAGACGCCATGCATGGAGCACCTGCCCTGTCAAATTAACACCCATCTCTCGCCCGCGTCCGTAGAGCGGATCCCCCACAAGGGGACAGCCCAAATGGGCACAGTGAACCCGAATCTGATGGGTCCGACCGGTTTCGAGGCAAAAATGCATCAGGGTGTAATTGCCCAGGCGTTGGCGAATCGCCCAATGGGTCACAGCGGCACGTCCCCCTACCGCTTCAGCCAGAATCGCCATTTTTTTGCGATCGCCAGGATTCCGTCCGATGGGTTGATTGACGGTTCCGGTGTCGCTAGGGGGCTTGCCGTAGACAATGCCCAAATATTCTCGCTGGGCTGTTTTAGCCTGAATTTGGGCTTGCAAATGCCGATGGGCCTGATCGGTTTTGGCGATCGCCAGTGCGCCGCTGGTATCTTTATCCAGGCGATGCACAATGCCCGGTCGTTGCACACCGCCAATGCCGGAGAGCGAAGTGGCCAAACCATCCGCCGATTGGCAATGGGCTAAAAGGGCATGGACTAGGGTTCCGGTGGCGTGGCCGGGGGCTGGATGGACCACCAGCCCGGCGGGTTTATTGATGATCAGAAGATGCTCATCCTCGTAGAGCACCTCCAGGGGAATGGTTTCCGGTTGCAGAGCTAGAGGGACAGGAGGCGGAACTGCAACGGTGACTTGATCGCCCAACTGCACCTCGTACTTTTTGATACAGCAAACCCGACCATTAACCTGGACTTGACCTTGTTCGATGAGCTTTTGGATCTGCGATCGCGACAGATCCGCAGATTGCGCTGCCAACCAACGATCCAGCCGCACCCCTGCCTCAGCTAATACAACAACCGGATAGTCCCGCAGGGTTATCGTTTCTGCAATATTTTCCCTAACATTCTGCATTCAAGTTCGGGTTTCAGCCTCAATAATGTAGTATTTGGGCAAAATTTGCGGGGCGATCGCATCGGCCAAGGCCACTATACAGCGACTGTGAAAGGAGGACCAAAATGCAAGCTGTTCCAGGTAAGGATCCATTCCCGGAAATGGTGATGGCATAGGGAGTTTGTCCTAAAGCAAGTTTTGCAATCGTCGAGCACCATGAACAATTCGCTCAATCCGAACGGTATTGTCCGTCACACGTTTGTGAAAGGAGGACCAAAACGCAGGCTGTTTCAGGTAAGGATCCAATCCTGTGAATCGATTTTGTAGTGCTTGCGAGGGAAGCATCGCCAGATACCCGCTATTTTTGCACGGCATCAGGAGCGGATTGCGGCTGCATCTGGGATTTAAACAGATCGATCGCATAAATCGCCAGGGGCAACCCCAACATCAGGGCCAGGAACAGGGCAACCCAACGAAGCCCGTGGGACTTTGAGCGACCTTTAATGGGGTACTCACAGCTCAAGCAAATCTCTGCTTCTGAGCTGTTCAGCGTGCCGCACTCTTTGCAAGGAACTAAAGCCATACCATTGCCTCTCTTCCTCTCCAGCTTAATCCAGGCGATCGCCCTTCGTCGCGAAACCACAACGCAGCATCCCGCAAAAGTGCCCATATGCGATTAAGGTGGATCAAGAGAACCGATTGAACGGCTTTGCAGCGCTCCTACCCCAAACTTCTATATGTCTTACCCGCTTCACGTTGCCTTTATTTGGCACCAACATCAACCCCTCTATAAAAGTTGTATGACGGGGGCCTATCGGTTGCCGTGGGTTCGCCTGCATGGGGTTAAGGACTACCTGGACCTGGTTTTGATGCTGGAGAAATACCCGAAACTGCATCAGACGGTGAATCTCGTCCCATCGCTGATGTTGCAAATTGAAGATTATGTAACCGGACAGGCAATCGATCCCTACCTATCCGCCACCCTAACGCCCGTAGAGAAGCTGACCCCAGAGCAAAAACAGTTCGCGATTCACCACTTTTTCGACGCCCAACACCACACCCTCATTGATCCCCATCCCCGTTATAGCGAACTCTATGCCCAGCGCTTAGACAAGGGCGAAGCCTGGTGTTTGGAACATTGGGACTTACCAGACTACGGCGATTTATTGGCATGGCACAACCTGGCTTGGATCGATCCCCTATTTTGGGACGACCCGGACATTGCAGGGTGGCTGGCTCAGGATCGCAATTTTACCCTCGGCGATCGCCAAAACATCATTGCCAAACACCGGGACATCCTCAGCCGGATTTTGCCCACCCATCGCAAACTACAAGACAGCGGCCAACTTGAAGTCACCACCACACCCTACACCCACCCCATCATGCCCCTGTTGGCTGATACAAATGCCGGACGGGTGGCAATTCCTCAAATGCACTTGCCCCGGACCCGGTTCCAATGGGCTGAAGATATCCCGCGTCACCTCAAAAAAGCCTGGGAGATGTACCAGGACCGTTTTGGGCGATCGCCCCGTGGGTTGTGGCCTTCGGAGCAATCGGTCAGTCCGGCTATTTTGCCCTATGTGGCGGAGCAGGGCTTCCAGTGGCTTTGTTCGGATGAAGCCATTTTGGGTTGGACGCTCAAACATTTCTTTCATCGCGATGAGCGGGGGAATGTTTACGAACCGGAATTGATGTATCAGCCCTATCGTTTGGAAACCCCCCACGGCGATCTGGCCATTGTTTTTCGAGATCATCGGTTGTCAGACTTGGTGGGGTTTACCTACAGCGCCATGAATCCTCAGGAGGCGGCCAAGGACTTAATCGGCCATTTGGAGGCGATCGCCCAGTCCCTGAAATCCCGTCAATCTGCCGAGGGAACCGATACGGCCTTGGCACAGCCTTGGCTGGTGACCATTGCCCTGGATGGCGAAAATTGTTGGGAGTTCTATGAAAAAGATGGGATTCCTTTTTTGGAGAATTTGTACAGCCGACTGAGCGATCGCGAGGACATCCAGTTAGTCACGGTGGGCGAATACCTGGACAAATATCCTCCCCGTGTCAGTCTGCCCTCAGACCAACTCCATAGCGGGTCTTGGGTAGATGGTAGTTTTACGACTTGGATTGGCGATCCGGTCAAAAATCGAGCCTGGGATCTGTTGGCCGATGCCCGTCAAGTCTTGGCCGATCACCCCGAAGCGACGGAAACCGCCAACCCCGATGCCTGGGAAGCCTTGTATGCTGCCGAAGGGTCGGACTGGTTCTGGTGGTTTGGCGAGGGGCATTCCTCCAACCACGATGCGATTTTCGATCAATTATTTCGAGAGCATTTGCAAGCCCTATACAATGCCTTGGCTGAACCCATTCCCGAAGTGCTCCATCATCCCCTGGAATCCCACGAAGCCAAGCTGAATCTTCGTCCCCAAGGCTTTATTCATCCCCTGATCAATGGCATCGGCGACGAACAGGACTGGGATCATGCAGGACGGGTTACGGTTGCAGGGGCAAGGGGAACCATGCATCGCAGCAGCCCAATTCAGCGGCTCTGGTATGGTCTCGACCACCTCAATTTTTATTTTCGTTTTGATTTTCAAGGCGGGAAACAGCCGGGGGCCGACTGTCCCCCAGAAATTCATCTGTTTTGGTATTATCCCAGCCAAACCATGTACAATAGCCCGATTCCCCTAGGCGAGGTGCCCAATACGGCCCCGGTGAACTACTCTTTCCATCACCATTTGGGGGTGTATTGGCCCAATGGAACGGTTTGGCTAGAAGAGGCCGCTGATTTTCATCAGTGGCAGGGGCGATCGC
>JBAVRC010000389.1:0-4184 GCA_049694615.1 Thermosynechococcaceae cyanobacterium
CTGACGCAGAGATTCCGAATCATTTGGACGAGTGGGCCAAACGAGTCCATCCCGATGATTTAGAGTGGGTTACTCAAACGGTTCAAGATCACCTTGCTCAAAAGATGCCTTTTTATACCGCCGAACACCGAGTGCGATGCAAAGATGGTACCTACAAATGGATTTTAGACCGGGGACAAGCCCTTTGGGATGAAGATGGAACTCCGATTCGGATGGTGGGGTCGCATACCGATATCAGCGATCGCAAGCAAGCAGAAATCATCATTCTTGAGCAGGCTGCCTTGCTGAATATTGCGACCGATGCCATTCTGGTGCGCAATCTAGACCAACAGGTCCTATTTTGGAATAAGAGTGCTGAAAGACTCTATGGCTGGACAGCCGCAGAAGTGCTTCATCGCAACATTAATGAACTGTTTCAAACCGCCCCCGCCACAGAGCTGACCCAAGCGATCGCAACCGTCGTTGAGAAAGGAGAATGGCAAGGCGAACTCGTCAAGAAAAAGAAAGACGGCACCGAAATCATTGTTGCCAGTCGATGGACGCTGGTGAGAGACGAGCAGGGCCAACCTAAATCGATCCTCACTGTAGATACGGATATCACCGACAAAAAATCCCTTGAAAAGCAATTTTTGCGCGCCCAGCGGATGGAAAGTTTGGGAACCCTGGCGGGCGGTATAGCCCATGACCTCAACAATATTCTGACCCCTATTTTGGCCGCCGCCCAACTGCTGCCGCTGACACTGCCCAATTTAGATGAGCGGAACCAGCACATTGTCCAAATGCTCGTCGATAGCTCCAAGAGAGGCAGCGATTTAGTCCAGCAAATTCTCTCCTTTGCACGGGGGATGGACGGTCAACGAACCGTTTTGCAGGTGGGGCACCTACTGGCTGAAGTGGTGAATATTGCCCGACAAACATTCCCGAAAAATATCGAAATAGAGCGAGCTATTTCAACCAGAGACCTTTGGACCGTTTATGCCGATGCAACGCAACTCCATCAGGTGTTTATGAATTTATGCGTGAATGCCAGAGACGCGATGCCTCATGGCGGCACTTTAAGTATTACCGCAGAAAATTTACTGGCAGACGAACACTATGTGCGCATGAACTTAGATGCCCATGTTGGTCCCTATGTCATTATCACAGTCTCCGATACAGGGCTGGGAATGTCTCCAGAAGTCATCGAACGCATTTTCGACCCCTTCTTCACCACGAAAGGAGAGGGCAAAGGGACGGGATTAGGACTGTCTACCGTGATCGGCATTATCAAAAGTCATGGCGGGTTTATTAATGTCTACAGCGAAGTTGGGACAGGAAGCCATTTTAAGGTTTACTTGCCAGCAGCAGAATCTGAAGTGTCTCCTCCATCTGTTGCCCCATCGTCCAATCTCATGGGGGATGGCGAATTGATTTTGACCGTTGACGATGAAGCTTCCATTCGGGAAATCACTAAAATCTCCCTTGAAGCATTTAACTACAAAGTCATTACAGCGAAAGACGGAATTGAAGCCCTTGCGCTGTTTGCAAAGCAGTATCAAGATATTCGTTTTGTGATGCTCGATTTAATGATGCCGTCCCTCGACAGCGCCACTATCATTCGCTCCCTTCAAAGGATCGATCCTCAGGTGCAAATTATTACGATGAGCGGTTTAGCAAGCAATGAATCTCTTGCCTATAACACGAGTCGAAATGTGAAAGCTTTTCTGGCAAAGCCCTTCACTGCTCAGGATCTGCTTCAAACGCTCCATAACCTCAAAGCCTCAGCTTCAGGTTGAAGTCTGGGCGTAATGCCTTGCGCCCCTACGAAATGCTGTATTCTACCCGAGCGAAAACCGCTATAAATCTATCTGTGTTGACTTGCTAAAGGGACTCTAATCTGTTGTCTATTCCACACTTTCAGTCCTTCAAACCAAAGAATACTAAAGATCCCAGATATTAAGCTAATGGCCAGATCTGCCGGATGCAACATCGAAAATCGAAAGAGTTGCCGCAATAACGGAACATAAAGCACTAGTCCAAGAAACGCCACGCCTCCGCCGATTACCCACCAGAGGGCTGCATTGGGCGATCGCAACATTTCCGCGATCGTCCGCGACCAGGAGCGATTGGCGAGAATCATGCTCAAGTTAGATACCATCAGTGTGGTGAAGGCCAGCGCACGGGCATCTAGCTCGCCGCTGCCCCAGTAGTAGGCGATCGCAAAGACAATCAGCAACACTGCCAATACACTAACGCCTTGCAATAGCGCTAGTCGAAGCGTTTGGCGGCTAAAGAGCGGTTCGCGGGGCGGACGGGGCGGACGATGCATGACGTTCCGTTCCGCAGGCTCGGCTTCAAAGACGATGGTACAGGCCGGGTCGATGATCAAATGCAGGAAGGCTATGTGAATCGGGAGCAAAACCAAGGGCCACTGGAACAGAACTGGAATCAGAGACATCCCTGCGATCGGCACATGGACCGCTAAGGTATAGGCCATGCCCTTTTTGAGATTGTCGAAGATGCGCCGACCCAGTTTAATCGACGCCACAATTGACGAGAAATCATCCTGCAACAAGACTAGATCCGCTGCTTCCCGCGCCACATCGGTTCCTCGCTCTCCCATGGCAATGCCCACATGAGCCGCCTTCAGTGCCGGAGCATCATTCACGCCATCGCCCGTCATCGCCACAATTTCGCCGCGACCTTTCAAGGCATTTACCAGGAGCAATTTTTGCTCGGGCACCACTCGTGCGAACAAATTGACTGTTTTGATCCGATCTAGCAGTTGATCCTCAGACAGTTTTTCCAGTTCAGCACCCGTCAACACCTCATCGACGGGGAATAAGCCAATCTGCTGGGCAATATTTCGGGCCGTTTCGGGATAATCCCCAGTAATCATCACCACCCGAATTCCGGCGCTGTAGCATTCGGCGATCGCCGGAGCGACTGTCGGACGCACTGGATCTTCCAGTCCAATCAACCCGACGAACTCAAATTCAAAATTATGTTGATGATTCGGGAGGCGGCGATCTTCTTCCAGTGGGGTGAGTGTAGGCACCGGATCCGCTACATGAACCTTCAGTTGTGTTCCAACACGCCGTCCTTGAGCAACGCCCAAAACCCGTAACCCTGCCTGGGCCATCTGTTGAATCTGTCGAACTAGATCTTGCTGCTGGGCTGCATTGAAATGACAAAGATCCGCGATCGCTTCGGGTGCTCCTTTGGCCGCAACCATCAGAACGCCCTCCGGCGATTCCCAGACACAGGACATCGCTAAAAGTTCTTTGGAGAGAGGATACTCATGCAGCAATGTCCAGTCGTCATGGAGATGTTCCGTATGAGAGAGATAGCTCTGTCCGATTTGCTGTAAGGCTTTCTCCATCGGGTCAAAGGGATCTTTGCGACTGGCCAGAATGCCAAATTCAATCAATGGATGAAATGGCTCTGGGATGGAGTCTTGAGCATGAGACACCAGATCGTAAAAAGTTGGGGCTTCGCCAATCGTGCGATCGCCGCTCCCTTTCCCCTGGTACACAAACAACTGCCGCACGGACATCCGATTGAACGTCAGGGTTCCCGTTTTGTCTACACAGAGGACGGTTGTCGCACCAAGGGTTTCCACCACAGGAACTCGACGGGTTAGTACCTTTTGCCGAGAAAAACGCCAAGCACCCAAGGCCAGAAAAATTGTCAGCACAACCGGAATTTCATTGGGCAAAATCGCCATTGCCAGCGCTAATCCTGCCAGAAATCCATTCAGCCAGTCGCCCCGCGTTGATCCATAGATGACGACCACCGCAACGCAAATCGCGATCGCCACAAAGGTCAGCTTGCCGACCATTCGGCGCGTTTCCCGTTGTAGCATTGTGTCTTCCGGTACCACCGTTTGGAGGGCTTTGCCAATCTTTCCCATTTCGGTGTGCATCCCTGTGGCCGTTACAGCGGCAATGCCCTGCCCCTGCACAACCAAAGTCCCCGAGAAAACAGCAGGCAAATCATCTCCCCCCGGACGCGCCAAGGGCATTTTGAAGAGTGGGTCTGCATCACGTTGGCTAAGGGAAAGCGCTCGTTTGCGCACAGACACCGATTCCCCCGTCAGCAGGGATTCGTCAACGGTGAGATGGGTTGTCCAGATCAACAGGCCATCCGCTGGGATGCGATCGCCCTCAGACAGCACCAATAAATCCCCTCGCGCCACCTCTCGT
>JBAVRC010000390.1:0-4345 GCA_049694615.1 Thermosynechococcaceae cyanobacterium
TTTTTCTGGTGATTGGCACCAAAACCTGTGGCTATTTCCTGCAAAATGCCATGGGCGTGATGATTTTTGCCGAACCGCGCTATGCCATGGCGGAACTGGAAGAAGGCGATATCTCCGCCCAACTCAACGACTACGAAGAGCTAAAACGGTTGTGTCTGGATATTAAACGCGATCGCAATCCCAGTGTGATTGTTTGGATTGGCACCTGCACCACCGAAATCATCAAAATGGATCTGGAAGGTCTGGCCCCTCGATTGGAGTCGGAAATCGGCATCCCCATTGTGGTGGCCCGTGCCAATGGATTGGACTATGCCTTCACCCAAGGGGAAGATACGGTGCTGGCGTCCATGGCCCATCGCTGCCCAGACAAAGCCCCCACCATCTAAGCCGAAAAGAAGGAACGCAATGCGATCGCCTCTTTGATGAATTTCGGCAAGAAGAAAGAGGACGTGGCGGCGGAAGCCTCGGAGTATCACAACCATACGCCCTTGGTCTTGTTTGGCTCACTCCCAGATCCAGTGGTGACGCAGTTGACCCTGGAACTGAAAAAACAAGGGATTCAAGTGAGCGGTTGGCTCCCAGCCAAGCGGTTTACGGAACTGCCCGTGATTGAAGAGGGATACTATGTCAGCGGTATCAATCCGTTCTTGAGTCGCACGGCAACAACCCTTATGCGTCGTCGCAAGTGCAAACTCATTGGTTCGCCCTTTCCCATTGGTCCCGATGGTACCCGCGCCTGGATTGAAAAAATCTGTTCCGTGCTGGGAATTGAACCCCAAGGGCTAGCCGAACGAGAAGCCCAGATCTGGGAGGGTTTGGAAGACTACCTGCAACTGATTCGCGGTAAATCCGTATTCTTCATGGGAGACAACTTATTGGAAGTGTCCCTGGCGCGTTTCCTGACCCGATGCGGCATGATAGTCCAGGAAGTGGGGATTCCCTATATGGATAAGCGGTATCAAGGGGCCGAATTGGCCTTGCTAGAAACCACGTGCCATGAGATGGGTGTACCGCTCCCCACCATTGTGGAAAAACCGGACAACTACAACCAGTTGCAGCGCATCAAAGACCTTCATCCGGATCTGGTCATTACGGGCATGGCCCATGCCAATCCCCTGGAAGCACGCGGCATTAGTACCAAGTGGTCGGTGGAATTTACCTTTGCCCAAATCCACGGCTTTACCAATGCCCGCGATATTTTGGAGTTAGTCACGCGCCCCATGCGTCGTAACAACAGCCTTAAGGGCTTGGGTTGGGAAAACCTGGTGAAGGAAGAAGCGATCGTCTAGCCTTGCACTGAAACGCTGATTGCAACAAACTTCGCCCTTGAACAGAGCGAAGTTTGTTGTATGGACGCGATTGGATCTAGGTAAAGAATAGACCCAGACTCATATAGGCTGTCTGGGATTTATAAGCCAGCCCTTCATAAGATTGCTTTGGGCCAGCGGTATATATATCGGTTTCACTAGAGTGGCGGTGAGGTTTCCCTGTCCACGCTTTTTATTGAACAAGTTTTTAGGCAGGTATTCAGTAACCTAGATCACAGGCAAGGGGGTTTGAGATCACTGCAAAGCCCCTCTACGTTAAGGGTGCCCAATTGCGATCAGGACCTTCACTGATTTCTGAGTCTATTGCTCAACCGTATCAAACACTACAGCTAAGGGCCATTGCAGAGTCGTTAGTATACGAGCATACTGACGTTATGTGTGGGGAAAGCGGGTCATGCGTTTTGACACCTATGAGCCGGAGCCAGACGGATTTTACGATGAACTGTTCATCGCCAAAAATCAACCGCGTCCAGAGGGTCAACCCCTGGTAGATCGCATTCATTCCCTGCCGCCGGGAGAGTTGCTGCAACGCCAAGATGCTGCCCAAAAGGCGATGTATAAGCTAGGGGCTACCTTTAACGTCTATGGCCAAG
The DNA here is from genome assembly GCA_049694615.1 of Thermosynechococcaceae cyanobacterium. GTDB lineage: Bacteria > Cyanobacteriota > Cyanobacteriia > Thermosynechococcales > Thermosynechococcaceae > JAAURS01. Next base: position 1,922 of record JBAVRC010000390.1, read on the forward strand.
ACGAAGCAGAAGACCGGATTTTCCCCTTCGATGTGATTCCCCGCATCGTGACCGTTCAGGAGTGGGATTATCTGGAGCGGGGGCTAAAGCAACGGATTCATGCCCTGAACCTGTTTATCGACGATATTTATCACGACCAAAAAATGGTGGCCGATGGGCACATCCCCCTAGAACTGATCGAGTCGGCCAAAGGATTCCTGAAACCGTGCATTGGCCTGAATCCCCCTAAGGGCGTCTGGTGCCATATTACGGGCACGGATTTAGTCCGCGATCGCCAAGGTGACTGGTACGTCCTAGAAGACAACATGCGCTGTCCCTCCGGCATTTCCTACGTCCTGGAAAACCGCCGGGTGATGAAAAGCACCTTCCCCCAAGTGTTTGCCAAAATGCAAATTCAGCCGGTGGACGAGTATCCCAGTCGGTTGTTAGAAACACTGCTGCATCTAGTGCCCAGCCACATTGATCGCCCCACCGTAGCCGTCCTCACCCCTGGAATCTACAACTCCGCCTACTTCGAGCATTCCTTCTTGGCCCAACAGATGGGCATTGAACTGGTGGAAGGGCAAGATTTGGTGGTCGTAGACGGCTACTTGCAAATGCGGACCACCAAGGGACTCCAACGGGTCGATGTCGTCTATCGCCGCATTGACGACGACTTTATCGACCCCATGGCATTCCGCCCCGACTCCATGTTGGGGGTGCCGGGGCTAATGAATGTCTACAAAGCGGGACGGGTGGCGATCGCCAATGCTCTCGGTACAGGTGTCGCCGACGATAAAGTGATCTATGCCTACGTCCCGGCCATGATTCGCTACTACCTGGGCGAAGAACCGATCCTCTCCAATGTTCCCACCTACCTGTGTTGGGAACCCAGGGACATGGCCTATGTACTGGAGCATTTAGAAGAATTGGTGGTGAAGTCGGCCAACGAAGCAGGCGGATATGGCATGTTGATTGGGCCGCACTCCACCGTCGAACAACGCCAAGACTTTGCCGCAAAGATCCAGGCTAGCCCACGCAACTACATTGCTCAGCCCACCCTGTGTTTGTCTCGGGTACCGACTATTTTGGGCGATCGCATTGAAGGCTGCCACGTCGATTTGCGCCCCTACATCCTCTATGGTAAGGATATCTACGTTCATCCCGGCGGTCTGACACGGGTTGCCTTGAAGAAAGGGTCATTGGTGGTTAACTCTTCCCAAGGCGGGGGGAGCAAAGATACCTGGGTGTTGTATTGAGACGTTACCGCAATGCCGCTTCGACGGCTAGTATTCACTCAGCGCATCAATATAGTTCTCAAAAGATGAATGCACGGCCAAATAGTTTGGCCCATAAAAGTTTTCATCACTATAAGAATATTCACGAAAATCAACACGAGAGGGATAAATTTTACCTATTTTCATTTGAAATTTTCCGAGATACTCATAGAAATCTTTCAGCAAAAAATGAGTGTCAATGTTCACATAGCCGTATTCAAATTGAATAATTTTTATTTTGCCATTTTTAAGCATTTCTTCAAAGCCCAGAAGAACTTTATGCTCATAACCTTCAACATCAATCTTAAGAAAATCAATGGAATCAATTTCATTTTTAGTGCAAAAAGTATCGCCAGTCATTATTTCGGCTTCTATTTTTTGTGGCTGGTATTTGTGAAAATTTTCGGAAAAATTTGGAACACATGTTGCAAGTCCACTCAATCCAGGAGCAAAGAATACGTTCGTGAATCCTTCTATGTCTGACAAACCAAAATTATGACAAAAAGTGTTTTTTAAATGCCCACAATTCTTGACAAGCTGACCATATGTTTCAGGAACGATCTCGAAGGAGTGAATTGCAGAGTGAGGAAATAATTCTGACGCAATCACAGACCAGATGCCGTTGTTGGCTCCAACATCAAATATATTTTCTATACCTCCAACGTCTGCTATTCTTGCAAGAATCGCAGCTTCTCCATTTCTAGAAAAATCATAATCGAGGTTTTCATATTCCTTGTGAAGATCTACTAATAAATTATCAATTTTGCTGCTAAGCTTATTTCGTTTCTTCATAAATGTCTTGAGGGAAGATAAGATTGTTTTTTCCATTTCTACTCCTTTTTTGGATTTAATCTCTGTAAAGGATCTCATTCTTCGCTGCAAGCGGCGGACAGAATTACAATGTCCGAAAGGCGTTGTTGAGCGGAGCTGAACCGCAAAGCGACTCAATTCTACGTTTGCTCGTAGTGGGGAGCTTTATTTTAAATGTTCCCGTCTGAAACGTTGTGCGATCGCTGCTGCCCCTTCCCTCACGATATCTTTCGACAGCACCCCTTCCACTCAGATCGACCAATGCGGTACAGACACCTGTTGTATTGAGACGCTACCGCAGTAACGTTTCGATGGTATTGAGGGTCAGCGGTTGGCCAGGAGGAGTTGGCAGTTCGAC
>JBAVRC010000391.1:0-4832 GCA_049694615.1 Thermosynechococcaceae cyanobacterium
CGTCACTCCAAAATGCCTCTGTACATTCCGGTTCATCGCTGTCTAGAGCTTGTTCTCCGCCCATACGTAGGACGGGATCTCTGAGGGCGTCGAGCTGAGGAAATCCAGTTGAGCCTAGCCGCTTGAGATCGCGCAAGGCATGGGCGGCATTATGAAAATCGTTTTTCTCAATGAATTCGAGCAGGGCTAACACGAGGGCTGTTTCGCGTTGCGGTAAATCCTTCTGATTTAAGTCGATGAGGTCGCTGAGCGATCGCGAAGTGTGCCCCGCCTGAGCAATGGCCAATCGCTGCATGGCGGGATGCCTGGGAAGGGTAGTGCCCAAGGACATTCTAAATGGGCTGAATCGTTGCAGACCCAAGTCGCTTTCGGCTTTCTTCCAATCCCCAGCACATTGATGGGCATAGGTTATCCAAACCGTTGGCAAATCGTTCGGGGTGGCCGGTCGTCCCATTTTTTGAAAGTGCGCCAGGGCGTCCTTGGGATTTTGGGCTTGCAGGGCTAAAACTCCCCGTGCCCAGTGGACCTGGGGCATGTAGAAGCGTTTGCTCTGTTTTTCAATCAGTTCAGCAACGGCTTTCGATTGGCCCTGCATCAACAGGAGCTTCAAGTAGCAACCCGTATAGTCTTTCGGCAGCACTTTGGTTTCAAAGGCCACCTGCATCAGCCCTAAGGCTGCATCGGTTTGTCCTTGAGCCAGAAGCGTTTTGGCTTGCCAATAGTGCGCTTCGCCCACTGCACCGCAATCTAGGGCTTGGCGAAAGGAGGCTTCAGCCTGTCGGTAACTGTTTTGGGCAAATTCCTGTTGCCCTTGTAACATCCAAATGTCCGCCTCTGAAGGGCTGAGTTTGATGTCTGGATGGGTCTGGCGAATTTGTTTGAATTTTTCTAGGGCTTGTCGATATTTTTTCTGAGTGACCAGCGTATTGATCTGCGCCTGGAGTCTTTCCGCAGCAGAGGTGGGACCCTTGGCCAATCTTTTTTGCTCTTGTAGGACGCGACGTTTGCTCACAGAACCTCTCTTTGCTGCTTCTATATTTTAGGGCAAGTCTAAAATGTCCCGTTAGCGGCCACCTAGGGATAAATCAGAATTTTATAGGTATCGGGTCCAGGGTTTACAGCTTGCTCAACGGCTGCACTTAAGGCGTTTAAGGGGTAGCGATCGCTCACCAAGGCATCCACATCGATGCGGCGGTTGAACACAATATCTGCCGAGAGTTTCTGCAACCGATAGGAGGAACTGTAGCTGCCCATTAAGTCGATCTCGCGGCGATAGAGCACATTGGGATTCAGGGGAATTTCAACCTCGTCGGGAAATTCGGCAAAAAACAAGATCTTGCCGCCTCGGCGGGTACAGTCTAGGGCTTGAAAAAAGGCTTTGTCGCTGGGGACGGCCAGCAGACTGACATCTGCGCCCATACCGTTCGTCAGGGCTTGGACCTTGGCAACCAGTTCAGGATCGCGGGCATCGAAGGCAGCGGTTGCGCCAACGCTCAGTGCTTTTTCAATTCGGCTCGGGAGCAGATCCGTGGCGATCGCCCTAGCCCCCAGATAGTTCGCCAGCATGACAAACATCAGTCCGATGGGACCGGCTCCCGTCACCAAAACCGTTTGACCCGGTTGGATTTGCGCTTTTTTGACCGCCTTCATGCAACAGTTGGTCGGTTCCACGAAGCTGGCCTGTTCAAAGGTGATGGCATCAGGAATTTCCATCAGACCGCCATTGCGCACAATATGTCCTGGTATCTTGACATATTCGGCAAACCCGCCGCCGCTGGGGGTAAATCCGGCGGTAGTGGTGATGGTTTTGTAGATCTCGCACATGGAGTAATTTTCGTTCAAGCAGTCGTCGCAGTGCATACAGGGAATGTGATGCAACACAATCACACGCTGGCCAATGGCCCATCCCATTACATGGGATCCAACGGCTGCAACAACACCAGCGGTTTCATGGCCAAAAATACGGGGCGGTTCGTAGAGGGGATAACGAATTTTTTTGATATCAGACTGGCACAGCCCCACGACCTTCACTTGCACCAATACCTCGTCGGGTTCGACTTGCGGGAGCGGAACCTCTTCATAACTAAGCTGATTTACACCGCGAAAGACCTGGGCTTTCATCTGTCTTTGTCTCTTAAAGGGAAGGTTACATACCGAGTTGTTTCGCTCTCAGCCTACCCTGTTTTTTTATCCAAATCCCACGTTGCGATCGCCTGATCCCAGCGGTTTAACCGCAAGAAAGCCCATTACATTGATAAACTCTTGATTAAACCGCTCGCCACCCTGCAGAGCAGATCCCTTCTGGACGCCATTATGACCGATGCTTCCGCCAATCCAGCGACCCTGCAAATGCACCTTGCGGACCTTTATCGGCAATCATCGGTCTTGAACCGACAGATGGTGCAATTGTTTGCGGTGATTTACGGCCCCGTTTCCCGAACCAGTGTGGTGGACTGTTTCAACCGGGCTGGGCTACGAACCAAAACACAAAAGCCTTTTTTGCCCGCTACCGCAAAGACCTATATTGAGGCGTTACTCGCTGCCGGGTTACTGGTTCAAGACCGAGGCAAGGGACCGCAATGTAACCCCTTGCTTGCAGAAATTGCGACCCGCGATGCCGTTCGGTCGGGACTGTTTGAAAAGTGGGTTGCTGCCGTGGAGACCTGTTTGCCGATTCGCAGCAGTTGGAAAGATGGACCGCGACGGTTCAACAATGAAAGCGAGTTTATTCGCGAAGTGCGGATTGGTCTTTACCGTAAGGACATGAAGTTCATCGAGAAACAGTTTGAGGACTATTCTCGATTTAACTACCACACCGACAAAATCACCCTGGATGACATCTATTGGCGGGTGTGCAACAACCCCTTCGATGGCGATTGGTTTGCGACGCTGCCGCCCACCGTTGCGAGCACTGCATTGAAAAGTATTCTGGACCGTGGCGCACGCTATTTAGTCCCCACAGACGAGGCGCTGAAGTATCTCCAAGAGGTATGCACCCAATCGAAACCCAATGCGCAGTCGGATGGTTTACAGGCGCTGTTAACTGAACAGTTGATTCTGCGCGGGCGGATCGAAAAAGCACAACAGAGTTTAGCCCTCTGCTCCGATCGAACGCTGCCGCTACCGGTTGCCTTGTCGGGATGGTTGGCCTTTCTGTACGGCAATGGCGAAGCGGCGATCGCCCATTACGAAACTGCATTGCAACTGCTCCGTAAGGGGGCTGGCAAAAGGACCCTGTACTTTAGCTCCATTAGCGGTTTATTTTTTATCCTGGCGTTAATCAAAGAAGGGTCCGCTGCCCGGTTGCGAGAAGCAGGGGCATATCTCGTTCCGATTGCCAAACAGTCCCACCATCCCTTTGCCCGAATTTACGCATTCCTCGCTAGCGTCATTAAGGTGCAGCAGGGCCAATTGGCCGCAAAGACATCGGTGCTCAATGCGTCAATCCCGCACCACGACGCTGGGAACAGCATTGAAACCTTGTTCTGTTCGCTGTGTCTGTATTGGATCAGCCAAGACAATGCCACGTCGCGTTTACCGAAACTCCTCGAATCCTATTACCGACAGGCGGAAAAATCGGGCTATCGCTGGTTGGCCATGGAAGCTGCCGAATTGTTGTCTCGACTGAAGGCGCGAACCTCCTTCGGGACTCAGGCTGAGGTTTTCCGGCAAGTCAATAACAACATTACATCCTTAGCCGATACGATCCAGCCCCAGGAAGCCTGGGAACTGTGCTTAAATGCGCTGACAAATCTCCAAAAAGCCGCCCCGGCAGAGACCAAACCGGAGGCCGAGCTGCGGTTGGTCTGGTTTGTGTCGTTACAGGGGAATGACTGTCAACTCAGTCCCCGCGAGCAGAAAATTACGGCGAAAGGCGATTGGAGTCGAGGACGCGCCATTTCCTTGAAGCGTCTCCATGAAAATCTGGAGAGTTTCGAGTACTTCACGAGTCAAGATCGACGGATCTGTCAACAACTCCAGAACTACTATTCCGAGTATCGGTATTACGGTCAAGTCGAGTACAACTTCAGCGACAGGGCGATCGCAGCCTTAGTCGGGCATCCCTTAGTCTTTTGGGAAGACTCCCCCACCACACGGGTAGAAGTGGTGAAGGGCGAACCGGAACTCTTGGTTCAAACCAGCAAAAAAGATTGGTTAACCTTGCAATTTTCGCCGCCCATTCTGGGCGAAAATGAGGTTTTGGTGGTCAAAGAAACCCCCACGCGCCTAAAGGTGATTGAAATTACCAACGACCATCGCCGCATTGCCGAAATCTTGGGCGTGAAAAATTGTCTAGAAGTGCCCGCTGCCGCAAAAGATCGGGTGTTGACCGCCATCAATGCTGTCTCTGGGGTGGTGACGGTCCAATCGGATATTGGCGGCGGTGGCGAGAATGCCCAGGCGGTACCTGCGGATGCGACGCCCCATGTGCATTTGTTGCCCGCTGGACCGGGGTTAAAAGTGGCGGTCATGGCTCGCCCCTTTGCCCAAGGCGGTCCCTATTTTCGTCCGGGTACAGGTGGCAAAACCGTCCTTGCCGAAATTGAAGGGGAACGGCTCCAAACCACCCGCGACTTGGAGGCAGAAAAGCAGCAGTCCAATGCAGTGACCACCCGTTGTTCGGTCTTGGATCTCTATCCCGAAATGGATGGCGAATGGTTGGTGGAAGACCCGGAACATTGTTTGGAACTCCTCCTGGATTTACAAACGTTAGGGGACCAGGTTGTCATTGAATGGCCAGAGGGGGAAACCTTGCGGGTGGCCCATCAGGCAGGTCTCAAAAACTTCCGGCTCAACATTAATCGCCAGAAGGATTGGTTTGCGGCCAGTGG
>JBAVRC010000392.1:0-4327 GCA_049694615.1 Thermosynechococcaceae cyanobacterium
GTTCCATTGAGTCGATTGGGGTGGTGACCGATGTGGGGTTGTTCCTTAGCCTTTTGGTGCAACAACTCCATAAATTAGCAGGAACGATTGCAACGTCTGCTAGTCCAGGGAAACCAGATTGATTAACGAAGCCGGGATAAGCCATTATGACCCTCGACGGAAGAGGTGCGCTAGAACTTGGCACATAACAGCCCACTCACCTATGGCTGAACTCCAGCGCTGTTGATCAACAGGGTCAAAAAGGAGCACTTTCTAAGTGCTCCTTTTTGCTATGACGAATTAAAAAAATACTTGCTCTCAGCCAAACAGAACTCCGTACACTCGCATTAAATTTAGGAAGATAAATAACTTAACTTCAAGCACAAAAGTCAATCCAATCTCTGATTTTGTTTATACAAAAAATATTCTATGCGCAATAAATCTATATTTTGATTACTCGCTTAAATCTTCTTGAAATTAATTAGATTCTATTTATATAGATATATAACTTTTTTGTGTAGACAGCTACTGAAGGGCTTGATAAATATATAAATAGCATGCTTCATATATGAATTTCATCATTAAAAAAATAAGAATACTAGTCAATATATTATTTTTTGTGGTCAGGTTGAATTCGCACAACCTTGTATGCATTCAGAAAAATAATGAGGATTGAGCTAATCGTCCTACAACGGTAGAAGCGTCTATCGTATTATTTTGCCATTCACGAGAGAAAAAATATGCCTTATGGCTGATATAGACTTGTTAGATCTCTTGGTAGAATAATAGATACTCCCCATAAGAGACTCGTGTTCACCCCTCATTGACAACGGACTTTTGTTATGGAACGGGTTTTAACGCATTCTGCCAAACGCTGTGGTCGCTGCCTCAGCCTTGACACCCGCAAGTCTAGACGGCGCAGTGGGTTAGAGTATTTACTTGGGTTGTTTGCGATCAATCCCTATCGGTGTCGTGCCTGCGGCAAGCGGTTTCTGCGGTTTCTCTGAAGCGATGGATCGCACCTTATCTCTCTGATCTGGAAGCGCCAGATAGCACAGACTTGTCACACCGATCAATACAGGGCATGATCGAAGCAGAGGCAGGAGGTGCAAGGCAATGGACTTGGCGCATCAGAAGTTAATGCTCAAAATCTTAATTGGTTCGGCTTGGGCGGATCGCCATGTCGAACCGGAAGAGGTGGCCTATCTGGGCAACGTCTTACTGCGATTTCATCTGGACCACGATGCTGAGTTGCAAGCCTTATTGCGATCGCCGGTTCCCATCGAGCAAACCGAGTTATGGCTCATCGACTATCTCAAAGACGCCTCGGACACCGAACGCCTTAAATTACTGGCTGCAATTGGCAATTTGCTCATGTCCGATCATGTAGTTTCGTCCATCGAGCACGACCTGCTAGACGAATTCCACGACCTGATGAACCGCATTCCGCCTACCCCGGAACCGGAAAGCCCCCATTATGTGTCGGCGATCGCACCCACCTTAGCGCAACGGGTGGGCCAGTTTTTCCGACGGGTGATGGAGATTGCCCATCAGGCAACCCATACAGCTCATTCTGGCCACTAACCCAATTATGGGCTTACGCTTCCTCCGTTGCTTCCTCAGGGGGCAGTTCGGTCGTGCCAGACGCCTTTTGTTGGTAACGCTCAAACCGCTGCTCGGCATCGGCCATCACCGCTTCCAGCGCATCCAACATCTCGCCGGGGCGGTTTTCGAGCACACGGGTCGAAAGGGAAACCCGTCCACGCGGCAAATCGAGATCGGCCACAACCGCCTTGACCAGGGTGCCAACCGGCAATAGGGTCTCGACCGAGGACACATACTTCTGGCTAATATTGTTGATGTGCAGTAGCCCGGTTATCCCCGTTAAATCCACAAAGGCCCCGAAGGGACGGAGATCGGCGACTTTGCCACTCACCAATTGCCCAATTTCCAACTCATTGATGCGTTGGGTGCGCTTTGCCTGCCGTTGAGAAAGGACCAACTTTTTGCGATTGGGATCCACTTCTAAAATGCAAACCGTCAGTTGTTGTCCCACCAACTGGTCTAAATCTTCGCGCTGCACCACATGCGATCGCGGAATAAAGGCTTTAATCCCCTTAACATTGGCGGTTACACCGCCCTTATTGGTCCCTGTTACCCGTACAGTCAAGGTTTGACCCGGTTCAAAGGCTTGCAACTTTGCCCAAAGGGCTTTGATCTCCAGTTGGCGCAAGGACAGGGTCATCTGCCCATCCTCATCCTGCCCCCGAATAATCAGAAATTCGCTTTGAGCTTTGAGGGGTAGCAGGGTTGCCAAGGTTTGGTCCGATCTCAGGTTAACTTCCTGTAACGGTAAGAAGGCTGCCGATTTGCCGCCAATATCGACATAAGCCCCATCGTTGGCATAACTGGCAATCGTACCTTGAACCGTTTGTCCAACTTCCAAACGGTAATCGTGCTGATCGAGGGCACGTAAAAAATCGTCGTGTGAGAAACTCAAGCTTGTCGTCCTACTGCGGTCCTATAGTTTGATTTTACAGTACCCTTTTTGCGCTCTAGCCGTCGTCTATGATGGAATTGTTGAGGGGACACAACGACTGCTTAGGGGGATTCCTTAACTCAGGCCACGTCGAGGAGCGGGTTTAGGGATAAATATTTATGAAAATTCTATTGGTTGAGGACGACCCGGCGACGGGGACCATGCTGACGGAAGCGTTGACCGCCCACCACTATACTGTCAGCTTGGCTACGGATGGGACTCAAGGGCTGACGCTGGCACAAAGCTGCGATTACGATCTTGTCCTTTTGGATGTTTTGATTCCCAACCTGGATGGGATTAGTGTGTGTCGGCAGTTGCGGACCCAAGGCCATCAAATGCCCATTCTGCTCTTAACCGCCAAGGATACTAGTACTGATCGCGTGCTCGGTTTGGATGCTGGGGCCGATGACTATGTGGTTAAACCCTTCAACCTCCCAGAACTAATGGCCCGAATTCGCGCTTTGCTGCGTCGAACCAGTGCCAGCCTCACACCCATCATTGTCTGGGAAAAGCTGCACTTCGACCCCCGGCTGAGCGAAATGCGCTATGGGGAAACCCTCCTGAAATTGACCCCTAAGGAATACGGCATTCTGGAGCTGTTGTTGCTAAATCCCCGACGCATCTTTAGCCGCAGCGTGATTCTGGATCGCCTATGGGATATTTCCGATTCGCCAGGGGAAGATACGGTCACCACGCATATTAAATCTCTCCGGCGCAAGTTGAAGGCAGCCGGGGCGACGCAAGAATTAATCGAGACCATGTATGGATTGGGCTATCGGCTCAAACCAGTAGAGCATCTCGAAACGCCATCCCGTTCTGAACCGTTGGCTGCACTGGTCGAACCTCCGCCTGAATCGCAAACGGTTCAAGGGTTAATGGCTAACCTATGGGAAAAATTCAAAGACACCTTTGCCGAACAGGTCGCGGTCCTGGTGCGGGCCGCAGAGGCATTATCTGCGGATCGGCTAACCCCGGAATTACACCATCAAGCCCAAGGGGAAGCCCATAAATTGGCTGGATCCTTGGGAACTTACGGTTACCCAAACGGTTCAACCTTAGCCCAACACATTGAGCAATTGCTCAAAAGTAAGCTCCCTTGGGACCCATCCCAAAAAATGGCGCTATCTCAGCAGGTGCAATTACTTTGGCAAGAACTGCAACAACCCCCTCTCTCGGATGCAGAAACGGAGGATATCACCTCGTTCTATTCGGTTTTGGCGATGGATCGCGATCGCCCCTTTATCGAAGCCCTCAAGGCCGATGCGATCGCCCATCGTATCCGAATCGAAACTGCGTCTGTCCCCAGCCTGTTCAGAACCCTGCTAACCCAGAAAAAACCGGATGTGGTTCTGCTGAGTTTATCCTTCCCCCAAGACCGAGTTGAGGGGTTCAAACTCTTACAGGAAATGCAGCAGACCCATTCCCAGATTCCGGTGGCCATCCTGTCCCAGGGCGGCACCTTAGCGGATCGGGTCGAAGCGGCTCGGTTGGGCGGACGCGCCTTTTTAGAGAAACCTGCCTCCAGCGAGCGCATTTTCCAGACCCTGAACCAGATTCAACACGCAACCCACTCTTCTGAAGGAACCGTGCTGGCGGTGGATGACGACCCGGCAGTTCTTGCCACGCTGCACACCTTGCTGGAACCTTGGGGGTTGCAGGTGAACACCCTCAACGATCCGCAGCGGTTTTGGGAACAATTGGAGGCTTGTGCCCCAGACCTGTTGGTGTTGGATGTGGAAATGCCCACCTTCAGCGGGATTGATTTGTGTCAGGTGGTTCGCAACGATCCTCGCTGGGGCGATCGCCCCA
>JBAVRC010000393.1:0-2708 GCA_049694615.1 Thermosynechococcaceae cyanobacterium
GTAGTGAGCCATTGTCGAGTAAGACAACCCAAGTACGATTAAGCCCTGAGCTAACAACAGCCCTGGATGCGTTACCTAATAAATCGCCTTGGCTCCGACGCGTCATCACTCAAGCGGCGATCGCAGAGGGTCTGTTACCCCAAGGGGATGAATCATGACCGAACGATGGACAGATGAACGCCTAGACAAGTTTGCCTCGACCGTAGAGAACAATCTTATTGACCTGCATCGCGCTACTACTGGGAGGGAAAGGGCGATGGAAGCGCTAGCACATACACAGATCCAGATCCTTCAGCGTGTGGAACAGATGCAGATAAACATAGAGATCATTCAGATCGAGGTCAAAGGACTGCAAACTGAAAACCGTCGCATCCTGGATCGTCTGTTTGGTCCACAGGAAAATGAATGACGACAATGCGTTTACCCCGTTTTTTACCTCGCTGCTTTTATTGATAATGCCCAAAAGCTTTTCTATGTATGATTTCTAGCCTTTAATGCCCCTACTTTGGGGTAAGGGGTCGTGAGTTCAAATCTCGCCGCTCCGATTGGTTGGGGAATCCTACATCGTAAAGCTCGGTTATCCACGATCCATCCCAACACAATAAAACGCCGAGGGCATTGCCCTCGGCGCAAAGAATCTGGAGAGACTCAAACGGTCGTTGCCAAGTCCGCTGTAGCGGGTGCGAAACAGGCAAGGAAAAACTTTAACAGTAAGGGGTTACATCTTCGCCACATTCATCTGCGAGAAAGGTTAAGGCGCGAAACCGCAGTTCAACGAAGGATTCGTACAAGGGATTCAATTTGCACAAGGCTGGAATGTGAAACAGTTTTCGCCCAAATAAAACCACATCTCGTTCAAAGGGACAGGCGGGTGGAATTAAGGTGCAAATCCGATGAGCAGACTGGCGATCGCTAATTTCGATACGGCTTAAGATAGGTGCAAAGCACTTTTGTATGGGGACCTTAATGGACAGTTGAGTCCAATGGATCTTTTTTGCGGAGGAGATGGCCATAACATTAGTTGAATAAATCATGACGCCTAAACCTTTTTTATAAAACTCTATTTATTATTTTGGTATTAGCCTCGATTTATTTCTTGATATGACAAATAAAAGCCGAACACACAGCACACGAACCAGAATGCAAATAATTGAAATTGAAGTGACTCGGATAGTGACATATTGATACCCCCGTTTGGGAACTAGCGAGGGACTTGTTCACGACCCTTAGCTTTAATTATCTGTATTGTGCCCAAACAATACATGAGAAGATCCACGGATTTTTTCGAGACGATCTGGAGCTTAGTTTGGGGCGATCGCGATTTTTGGTCCGTAAATGCACTGAGGCAGGGCGATCGCAGTCCTCGGTTAGGGATTTCGACTACATTGATAAAGTAGATTAGCCGTGCTTGAGTCGAGTCTTTGGATACGCCATCGCCACACCCCCATTCCCATCCGCGAGCCGCAGACACAGAACCCCACACTGATTCTGCCCATGCCCATGTCCATAACGAAGCGTCGCTCCGGGCTATTGTGAATCGGCTCTCGCGGATTGAAGGTCATGTGCGCGGCATTAAAACGATGGTGCAAGACAGCCGACCCTGCCCCGATGTGCTGGTGCAAATAGCTGCTGTGCGCGGTGCGCTAGAGCGCGTCGCACGGGTGATTTTGGACGAACACTTAACGGAATGCGTGGTTAGGGCCGCTGAAGCCGGCAACATAGAAGCTGAAATTGCCGAACTCAAAGCCGCCCTGGATCGGTTCCTGGATTAGGGCAGATCTTGAATCGCAATCGGTGATCAATCCGCTTTGGAAATGGGAAACCTAGGGCAATCAGTTTTTCTCTAGCCAAAGAAAAGTCGAATTTTTATTCGATCAGAGAAAAATGAGGTTGAGATCTTAGTCCGCCAGAGAAGACTCAGGTTCTGTGGATTTAAGACGGTAACTCGATCCGTTTCCTTGGGGTGATGCGGGTCATTTTTTCAGCGGTATATGAAGGGACAAAGACTATGCGTGTCAATCTGCATCAACATAAACATCAACAGGGGTTTGCATTGCCGATCGCCATGGGGGTAGGACTCACGTTATTGCTCATTGGTGCTTCCATGATTGTGCGATCGCAGTCGGACAGTGTGGCTGCTGTGACGCAGAAGACAACAGCCCGTGCCCAAAATGCAGCGGAGTCGGGTATTGGGCGATTTCAATCGCTGATGGCGAGTTATCGACCCATCGCGGTTTATCCCGCTTGTAATACGTGGAGCGGGAGCAGTTGTGGCGATTCGGGGTCGTCCTATTCCTGGAAAAATTTACCCACCAGCAATGACGAACTCTCTGCGACCTGTTTTGGTCTTTCCAGTGGTTATGCTACGGTGCCGGGATATGCCACGCGGGACTGGCAGAATATTGATGCAAGTGATGCCAGTAAAGGTCAGTACCGCTTAGTAGACTACACCTACAGCAACGGCAGCGGCACCCTCACCGTTGAAGGGCGCGTGAATTCCAACGATTCACCAACAACGTCTACCACACGCTTAACCGTTGCCATTCCGGTCACGGCCCCTTCCCTCAGCGATGTGGTTCCTGGTCTGTGGATTCGCAATAGCTCCTTTACCAAGATGGGCAGCGATAAAGTCAACGGCAATATTGTGATCAATGGCTGCACAGCTCCCACGGGGTCTAACCAACCCACGACCGCAAACTTAGCCGCCC
>JBAVRC010000394.1:0-8607 GCA_049694615.1 Thermosynechococcaceae cyanobacterium
GATGATAGAGGCAGTGTGTCCTATCCCTACAAGAGCCACGATCTCTGGTTTATCACCGAAAGTGTGCGCTGGGGATTCCTCCCAGCCAAAACCCTAGATGATGCGAAGCGCATTATTGATGCGGTTAACCGCGAAGACCTCTGGCGCGAGGCGGCCAAGGAACTGGGTGTGCCCGATGCCGACATTCCCAAAGACACGTCCAGAGGCATTGAAACCTTTTTCGATGGCAAGACCTTTGACCCCGCCAATCCCAAAGCCTACCTCGATAGTTTGGCGATTAAGCGGATTTAGAGAACGATTCCTCTTCTATCCAGACTGATCGCATTTCCCTTTGCAGTTGTTCTATAAGAGTTAAACCTATGGCAGTCAGCGCTGTCCGACGTAAAACCGCTCCCTCCGGCTTCTTTCAAACCTTTTGGAAAAAGTATTCCAAAGAGATCGTTCCTCCGATTTTGGGGATTGTGGGCTTTCTGCTGATCTGGCAACTTTTCGCCAGTTCTGGACTCACGAAACTCCCTGGCCCCATTGATGTCATCACCGAACCCCGCACCCGCGATTTAATTCTTTATCCCTTTATGGATTTAGGTGGGTTAAACAAGGGACTCGCATGGCAAACCTTGGCCAGTTTACAGCGGGTGGCGATCGGGTATTTCTTTGCCGCCGTGGTGGGGATTGGGACGGGGGTGCTGATTGGTACCACGCCCTTTGCCTCTAAAATGTTGGACCCGCTCTTTCAATTTTTACGCACCGTTCCGCCCTTGGCCTGGGTGCCGATTTCCTTGGCTGCGCTGCAAAAAAATGAACCCGCTGCTCTGTTTGTAATTTTTATTACGGCAGTCTGGCCCATTCTCATCAACACTGCTGTTGGGGTGCGTCAAATCCCCAAAGATTACAACAATGTGGCGAAAGTGCTCCAACTTCCCCGCAAAAAGTACTTCTTTAAGATTCTCTTGCCCTCGGCCCTTCCCTATATTTTTACCGGACTCCGGATTGCGATTGGGTTGGCTTGGTTGGCCATTATTGCGGCGGAAATTGTGATGTCGGGGATTGTGGGGATTGGTTTCTTTATCTGGGATGCCTATCAAAACAACTACATCGGCGAAGTGATTTTGGCCCTGGTGTATATCGGTGCGGTGGGTCTGGTATTAGATAAGGCGATGTCTTATCTCCAGACGCTGATTGTGCCAGAGGAGCAACGGTAGGTTTGGCCGATCAGGTTTCGGCTGCTCAACGCTCAATTCCCAAATGGGTGTGGGTTGAGCGAAGCCGAAACCCAATCCCTTCCCATCCACTCCCTCGTTTTGTTAGAGGTTTAGTCATGTCTGTTTTTGTTGAAGTTGACAATATCGATAAGGTATTTCCCCTCGCGGGAGGGGATGAGTATGTTGCCCTTTCAGGAATTGCGCTCCAGATTAAGCAAGGGGAATTTGTCTCCCTAATCGGTCACTCTGGTTGTGGCAAGTCCACGCTCCTGAATCTGATTGCAGGGCTAGATTTACCGACTGAGGGCATCGTTACCCTGGAAGGACAGCGCATTACGCGTCCCGGCCCGGATCGCATGGTGGTGTTCCAAAACTACTCGCTTCTGCCTTGGCTAACGGTGCGCCAGAACATTGCCCTAGCCATTGATGAAGTCATGGCCGATTTGCCGAAGGGCGAACGTAAAGAAATCCTAGAGAAACACATTGATATGGTGGGGTTACGGCCCCATGCCCATAAGCCGCCTACCATGCTCTCTGGGGGCCAAAAACAACGGGTGGCGATCGCCCGTGCTTTAGCCTTGCGGCCCAAGGTATTGCTGTTGGATGAACCGTTCGGCGCATTGGATGCCCTGACACGAGGAAATCTGCAAGAGCAGTTGATGCAAATCTGCGAAGCGAACAAAGTGACAGCGGTGATGGTCACCCACGATGTGGATGAAGCGGTGTTGCTGTCGGATCGAATTGTGATGCTCACCAATGGCCCTGGATCGCAAATTGGTCAAATTTTAGAGGTAGATATTCCGCGACCCCGCAAGCGCATGGAAGTGGTCGAACATCCCAGCTACTACAGCCTCCGTAGCGAAATGATCTACTTCCTGAACCAGCAAAAGCGCATTAAGCAGTTGCGCGCTCGGAAGACGACGGCGATCGCCCGTCACGGTTTGGAAAAGGTGAACTTGGAAATGGGCTATGTGCCTTTGACGGCCTGTGCCCCCTTGGCTGTTGCCAAGGAAAAAGGCTTTTTTGCCAAGCACGGTCTAGATGAAGTCAACCTGGTGCGGGAAACCAGTTGGCGCGGCATTATTGACGGCATGACGGGTGGTTTCTTGGATGCAGCACAGATGCCCTCTGGAATGCCCCTTTGGTTGACCCTGGGTGCCCATGACACCAAACCACTCCCCGTGGTGACATCCCTCACCATGACCCGGAATGGGAATGCCATTACCCTGGCGAAGCGGTTTTATGACGAGGGCGTTCGCACCCTGGCCGACTTCAAGCAGATGCTGCTGAACTCCCCCGACCGTCAGCACACGATGGGTGTGGTGCATCCCTCCTCCATGCACAATCTGTTGTTGCGCTACTGGTTGGCCGCAGGCGGCATTGACCCAGATCGCGATGTCATCCTCAAGACCATTCCCCCCGCTCAAATGGTGGTGGATCTCCAGGCCGGAACCATTGATGGGTTCTGTGTGGGCGAGCCTTGGAATTTGCGGGCGGCGATCGAGGGGGTGGGCTTTACGGTGGCCACTGACCTGGAAATTTGGCAGGGACATCCCGGCAAGGTGCTGGGGGTGCGGGAGGACTGGGCCAATGCCTATCCCAACACCCACATTGCCCTCGTCAAGGCACTGTTAGAGGCCGGTCAATACTGTGCCGATGAAGCCAATGCCGCTGAGATCCAGGAAATTTTGTCGCGGCGGGAATATGTCAGCACCAATCTGGAATACATCCAGTTGGGCAGTCCTAACCTGGCCATTTGCGATCTCAGTCATCCCATGCGGGAATATGCCCACCATCAATTCTTTGGTGAGGGCGTCAACCGCCCCAGCCGCACGGAACAGTTGTGGCACATGACCCAGCTTGCCCGTTGGGGGGATACGCCCTTTCCGCGCAACTGGGTGGAAATTTTAGAGCGCATTTGTCGGGTGGGTGCCTTTAGTACGGCAGCTCGCGAACTAGGGCTATCGGATCTCACCTACAGTCGCGGGGCAATTCAGCTTTTTGATGGCACAGTCTTTAATGCTGATGACCCGATCGCCTACCTCAACAGCCTCGCCATTAAGCGGGACTTTACAATGGCGGAAGTTATTCTGGACGAACAACGTCCGCAAGTCCCTGTTGCTGCGTAGCACTATCCTACAAGGGCGAACAGCCGTTCGCCCCTACAATATTAATCACTGGTGCCGTTTATTTTTGAATCCCTACAATGACAACAACAAACGCTACATTAAAACCCAAATATACGCAGCCCAAATCTGCGGCTGCATCGTCATCGTTACTGTCTATTTCAGGACTCTCGAAGGTTTATCCCACCTCTGAAGGCCCTTTCACAGTGCTAGAGGATGTGAACCTGGAGGTGCAAGAGGGCGAGTTTATTTGCGTCATCGGTCACTCGGGCTGCGGCAAATCGACGCTGTTGGATATGGTGTCGGGATTCAATCACCCGACCACCGGAACCGTAACCCTGAAGGGACAACCCATTGTGAAACCCGGCCCGGATCGCATGGTGGTGTTTCAGGGCTATGCGCTCTTACCGTGGCTGACGTCTTTTGACAATATCTACCTCGCCGTGGATTCAGTTTGGCCCAATAAACCCGAAGCCGAGAAGCGGGCGATTGTCCGCGAGCATTTGGATATGGTGGGGTTAGCCGATGCTGCCGATAAGCGACCGCCGCAAATTTCCGGTGGGATGAAGCAGCGGGTGGCGATCGCCCGTGCCCTTGCCATCCGGCCTGAAGTCTTGGTGCTAGACGAACCCTTTGGGGCGCTAGATGCCATCACCAAGGAAGAACTGCAAGAGGAACTGCTCAAAATCTGGAACGATCATCGTTGTACCGTGCTGATGATTACTCACGATATTGACGAGGCACTGTTTTTGGCCGATCGCCTAGTGATGATGACCAATGGTCCTGCTGCCAATATTGGCGAGATTATGACCATTCCCTTTGCCAGACCCCGCGATCGCGCTCGCATTATGGAAGATCCGCAGTACTACAAATTGCGAAACTATGCCCTCGACTTTCTCTATAACCGTTTTGCCCATGACGATGTGGGCTAGAGTTCATTAACTGCAACCTGTCCGCAGATACAAGGGGGAAACATGATGAAAACCACAAAGGGCAAAGTGATTCTGATTGTTCTTCTATTGTTGGGACTCATAGTGACCCTATCTGTGTGCAACCCTTTTAGCAATTCCGATGACGATGAAGGAGATAGAACCGAACAAGAAGAAAAGGATGAAAATGAAGACGAAGAGGATGATTAAAGCAACTCTGAAAAAGACAATGAGTTTCGCGTAGGGGCGAATGGCCATTTTCCCCTACAGGGACAATGCACTCCATCGAGAACTGCGATATGCGTTCACTCCAAACGACTGCACCCAAGAAACCCAGACTCAACTCTGTCTTCCAACGATTGATGTCGATTCACTGGTGGATGGCGGGCTGCTATCTCATTTTGTTTGTCGTTGGCACTTTTATGGCGCAGTTGCCCAGAAATGACCTTCGCAATACGCTCTACGACTTCCATAAGTCGATTGGGGTATTGACGATGGCACTCCTGACCTGGTGCATTCTGACGTTGATTCAGGTTATGGGGAAAAAATACGCGAGGCGACTGCCTAAGTTTTCACCACAATGGCTTAGGAATTTTGCCTTACATACGCTGATGTATGTCTTTATGTGGGCTGTGCCGATCGCCGGATTTCTGCTGTCCAATTCCTTCCGCTCGAACAATGTCAAGTTTTTTGACCTGCTGTTACCGGATATTTTTCCGCAAAATGAGGCCATGGTTGAGGTGGGGCGGGCGCTTCATTTCTGGCTTGCCTACACCTTTCTCGCATTCATCGCGCTGCACCTTATGGTTCAGTGGAAAGTGGCCAAAGCGAACTAGTGGCGATTCAAAGCGTTTATCCAAGCAAAGGTCCGTGTTTAAGCCTGTTTTGCCAAGCCAACCCTAGCGTTTTGTCAGCCCAGAACTCGTTTCCAGTACAAGGCGTTTTGATGGGGTCATTGCCACGTCCTGTCTCGTCTACGGTCAATCACAGTCACGTTTGGGATCTTTTGAAAGCGTATGTTCGGTCAAATTGCAGAACGACGGATGCACCTTGTCCGATGGATTCTGACAACGAGCTGGCTGGTGCTGATCGCGTCGCTCTTTTACGATCCGCTTTCGCCATGGCTGACTCAGCCTGATAATGTGTGGAGTCCGCTGCGCATTGACCCTAATCTTTGTGTCAAGGTACAGGGCGTTTGCCTCAAAGAACAGCCCTATCCCCTTGGCACCACGATCTTTTGGGGTGCAATTGTCCCGATCTCAATTTTTATTCTGCTGATTTTTGGGCACGAGCTCTGGCGACGCATTTGTCCCCTCTCGTTTTTGTCTCAAATTCCCAGAGCCTTGGGCTGGCAAAGACAAATCAAACACGTCAACCCCACCACGGGGAAGGCAAGATACGAACTGCCTAAAGTCAAACCCGGTTCCTGGCTAGGGCGGAACTATCTTTACTTACAGTTTGGCCTACTCTATGCCGGATTGTGCGCCCGGATTTTGTTTATCAACTCCAATCGGCTGGCGTTAGCGGCCTGGTTTATCGCCACCATTGCAGCGGCGATCGCCGTGGGGTACTTCTACGGTGGCAAGTCTTGGTGTAATTACTTTTGTCCCATGTCCCCCGTCCAAAGTATCTATGCCGAACCGGGAGGATTGTTGGCCAGTCAAGCCCATATTGGCGACCAGAAAATTACCCAATCCATGTGTCGCACCGTCACGGACGAAGGAAAAGAACAAAGTGCCTGCGTGGCCTGTCAAACCCCCTGTATCGACATCGATGCCGAACGCGCTTACTGGGATGCCGTCACCCAGCCCAAACAAAAGCAGCTTTACTACGGCTACGTGGGGTTAGTGGTAGGCTACTTTTGCTACTACTACCTCTATGCAGGCAATTGGGCCTACTACTTCTCAGGGGCCTGGGCCCATCAAGAAAATCAGCTCGATACCTTACTCAAACCCGGTCTGTACTTATTCGGCACGCCCATTCCCATTCCCAAGTTGATGGCTGTACCGCTCGTCTTAGGCGGGTTTAGCATCGCGGGTCACCTCGTGGGGCAATTTCTAGCGCATCGCTATCAGGACTATCTCCAGCGCACCAAACAACCCCTCAGCCCTGAAATTATTCAGCATCGACTGTTCACGCTGTGTACCTTTGCAGTCTTTAACTTCTTTTTCATTTTTGGTGGGCGGCCTCTCATTTTACTCCTGCCGCTCTTTCTGCAATTTTTCTATGAGGGTCTGATTGTCGGTCTTAGCACCCTCTGGCTGTATCGCACCTGGCAGCGCAACCCTGATCGGTATGCTAGAGAAAGCCTTGCCACGCGCCTGCGACGACAGCTCAGTAAACTTCAGCTCAATGTCGCGCAGTTTTTAGAAGGACGATCGCTCGAAGACCTGAACACGGATGAGGTGTATGTGCTGGCGAAAGTCGTGCCGGGATTTACGAAGGAAAAACGCCATCAAGCCTATAAAGGCGTCCTGCGAGAGGCACTAGAAGAAGGCTATGTCAACACCGCGAGTAGCTTAGAAGTGCTCCAACAAATGCGCGCAGAACTCGACATCAGCGAAGAAGAACATCGACAGGTCCTCGAAGAACTGGGCGTTGAAGACCCAGAACTCCTGGATCCAACTCAGAAGCGATCGCGGGAAAACCTCGTGCGGCTGACGGGCTACCGCAAAGCCCTGGAACGCATGGTCACGCTGCAACAGCGCCAAACGGCTGACCTTACCGATGCACCGCCAACCCCTTTGAGCCAAGAGTCTGAGGCCCTGCAACTGCTGCGTCGGGAATACGCCGTCACCCAGCGCGAAGAGCAAGACATGTTAAACACCTTAAACCCCTCTGCCGTGATTGGCCATCGCGCAGAGGCCCTCCTGAATCAGCTTGAAAACCTGATTCAGCGCTACCACGCCCTTAACCAACCCCTACTGCACAACCAAGAGACCGTCCTCATACTGCTGCGGACCACCGTTCTCCGGAAAAAGCGACTGCTTGTGACCGCCCTCTTAGAAATCATCGAGCATCTGAGTTCAGATCCGACGCCCGTTGATGGCTCTGAGCCGCCTGCCCTATGGATTACCCGTGCCCTCGAAAAACTCTCTCCTGGTGTCCTTCAAGATATTTTGGCTGAAAGTGCCAACCGCCAAGGCGATGGATCCAGTTGGCACCAGCGACTGACCCCTGAGATCTTGACCCTCCTCACCCAGCCCGCAGAGACCCCTACCGTTTGTTCCCTAGCCTTGCCACTGGGGGAAATTGCCACCCAGCTCGATGCGCTGGTCTTTGAACCCAACCCCCTGATTCAGGCGATCAGTCTTTTCCTGCTCTACCAATTGGACGCACCACGGGGCCAAGAACGGGCCAAGTATCTCCTGACGCAGCAGCCACAGCCGCTGATTCGCGACGTTGCCACAACCATGCTGGCGCTGGCCGACCCCGCTACAGCAACCTTAACGACCTTCGTCACCCTGGAAAAGCTGGTTTATCTGTCCAATAGCGACTTTTTTGGCGAGGTGCATAGCGAAACCCTCGTCGACCTGGCCAATCGAGCGGTCATTAAGGTGTATCAGCCAGAGGAAATGATCACCGAAGCAGGGGATACCTGTCGAGAACTGCTGCTCCTGATGGAGGGACGGGCTCATATTCGGCCAGAACAAGACCCTGATGCCCATGCCGCCTTCACCCAAGCGTTAATCCCAGGGCAAGTGTTAGATGAACTAGAGGTGTTGTCCCATGCGCAGCAAGCCAGTACCATTGTTGCCAAAGCACAACCCACTCGCATCCTGGCCATTCCCGTGGATACATTTGATGATTTGTTGGAGCGCGATCGCGATTTTGCACGGCGCGTTCTGGAAATGGAAAGTCGTCGCCTCCAGCAGCTAATCAACCTATAAGTAAATTGAACAATGTTACGTATTCTCAAACGACTAAGCAAAGACGATTTCTTTCTTCAGGGCATCTCCTATATCGAGAACGGATTGTCCAAGATTTTATCCTTAGCCATGATCGTCGTCATTTTTGTCTCGGTCGTCGATCTGGCAATTGTTTTAGCAAAAGAAGTTTTGACACCCCCCGATGGATTTCTGGGGCAAACGCTCATTAAGATTTTTGGATTATTCCTGAATGTCTTAATTGCTCTGGAAATTCTGGAGAATATTACGGCCTATCTGCGGAAGCATGTGGTGCAGGTTGAGTTGGTGGTGGTGACTTCGATAACGGCGGTCGCGCGGAAGATTATCATCCTTGATTATGCCAAAACCACGGGGCTGCAATTGATTGGATTGGCGATCGCCATTTTTGCCCTAGCCGTCAGCTATTGGATTGTGCGCAGAGCAAACGATAATCCAAGTGGAC
>JBAVRC010000395.1:0-4865 GCA_049694615.1 Thermosynechococcaceae cyanobacterium
TCATAAATATGCTGACTAAGAGACGTAATATCTGCCGATTGGATAGACGTAGAATCTTGAATTAATATTTCGGAAATTTTTTTGATTTCTAGCAAAGGATCCAAGATTTTGACTGGAATTGAGTAAGAAATACTTTGTTGCAAGCTAAAAAATTGATCTTCAGTATGCTTCTCAAATACCTTATGCTTAGATAAACGAGTCTTAATTGTTTGGAGTAGTTCAACTCGCGTAAAAGGTTTAGTGAGATAGTCATCCGCTCCTAAATTCATACCCTGACGGATATTAGTCATTTCTACTTTTGCCGTAAGAAAGATAAATGGAATGAGTGCTGTCTCTGGGTTCTTGCGAAGCATTGTCAGCACATCATACCCACATAGCTCAGGCATTGTAATATCGCAAAGCACTAGATCAGGATGTGTTTGTTGGACTAATTGAATACCCTCAAAACCATTTTCTGCTTCCAATGTATTAAAATTTTCGGCTTGCAGCAATTCAATAATATTTTCGCGGACATCTAACTGATCTTCGATAACAAGAATTGTATTCATGATTAAATCTCTTTAAAAGTTAACTTAGGGGGAGAGAAAATTTGAATTGAGTTCCTTGACCGATAATACTATTGAAACTAATGGTGCCACCATGTAGTTCAATCATATTTTTCACAATTGATAAACCCAACCCTGTTCCTGGAATTGTCCCAGAGTTTTTAGCACGATAAAAGGGATCAAAAATGTCTTTTTGATCTTCTTCAGGAATGCCAATTCCACAATCAATAATTTCAAAAAATAATTCTTTTTCATCGCTTGAAATTTTCAATTTTATTGATGTATTTTTTTGAGAATATTTAATTGAATTTGACAATAAATTTAAAAGTACATGACGCAAGACTTTTTCATCCATTTTGACCATATATTTTTCTGGTTTTGAATCAAAAATAATGGAATGAGAATTTCGCGATCCCAATTTCACTTCTTCAATAATATCTTTACAGAAATCTATGACACAAAATTGACTAATATTAAGTTTAATCTTTTTAATTTCACTTTGATTCATCACTAAAATATCTTCCAACAAATTTGTCATATAAGAGACGGATTGCTGAATCCGCTTTAAGTATTTTAAATTTTTCTCTTCATCCCACTGATCATGATAACTTTCCAATAGTTCACTCGCCGTTAAAATTGTCGTCAGTGGAGTTCTAAATTCATGGGATGCAACTGCAATAAAATTAGATTTTAAGTCAATTAATTCTTGATTTTTTTCTATAATTTTTGTCTTTTCAATTTCTATTATTTTGCGTTGCGTAATATCTGTTCCAACAAAAACAGCCATTTTATTGTTAGAGTATTTTTGGCCAATGAATAGATAGTATTTGGTCTCACTTCCAATGGTAATTTCACATTCTTCTGTATGATTAGATTGAGGATCCAAAAAAAAGTTTTCGATAAAATTTACAATGCTTTGGAGATTTGATCCAGGATTATTGATGCGTTGACCAATCAATAACTCTTCGGATAATCGTTGCAACAGATTTGTCATATAAGGGTTTACACCGAGACAAACAAGATCTGAATTAACCCACATAACACAACCGGGTACAGCATCAAGCATTGCCTGAAGTTGTGCCTTCGTTACACTGAGTGCAGCTTCGGTATGCTGCCGCTCTTTCTCTAGGTATTGACGAAGTTCATTCCCCAAATACAATTTATGGGCAACGGACTGTAGCTCGGTGGTTCGATCTGCAATGCGCTGCTCCAAATGCTCATTTAAACGCTGCAACAATTCTTCAGCTTGTTTCTGCGTTGTGATATCGGTTAAGTTACCGATGTAACCGACAATTTCTCCATTTTCTAGGGTAATACTTGTAATTTGACCTAAGACCCAAATCGATTCTTCCTGTGATTGAAAGATACGGAACTCACTCAGCAGAGGTTGATTTTCAGCCATACACTGATGAAATTCACTGAGCACTCGTGCTCGATCTTCTGGATGTAATAATTGAGTCCAATTTCTGTTGCATTTATTGAGTTCTGGTGCGCCCTCAATTTTATGTAAATAGGGATTTGCATAATTAATATTTCCTTCTAAATCGGTTTGAAAAATTCCAATCGAAACAGATTCACTGAGTTTCCGGAATCGACTTTCACTTTTACGAAGTTCTAATTCGACTTGCTTGCGAGGGGTAATATCGCCGATAAACCCAAGAAGAGATTTTGGTTGACCTATATCATTAGAAAATACCTTATTTTTATCTTCAACCCAAATATAAGCATCATTCTTACATCTTACACGGTATTCTAATCGAAATGTATTTGATGTTAAGCTATATTGATGTAATTGCTGAATAAATATACTTTGGTCGTCTGGATGAATACGAGCAATCCATTGCTCTAAAGTTTGTGGCATTTCAGATTGAGAAAAACCAAGAATTCGCTCTGTATTTGGTCCCCAAATAGGTTGATCTTTATCGAGATTCCACTCGAAAAGAATTTGGTCACTGGCTAGGCCAGCAACTTCGTAACGTTGACGCCAATCCCTAGATTCGGCAAAATATTGCATGTGCATAAATTCGGCATGTTTGCGATCCGTTATATCGATCGCAAACCCATCCCATAAAATGTCACCCGTTTCTAAGCGTTCTGGTTGTGCAGAAATCTGAATCCATTTGACGAATCCCTCAGTCGTAATAATCCGATGTTCATTGAATAACGGTTGTAAGGTTCGGCAAGAAACGCTAACCATGTCCTGGAAAATGACCACATCTTCGGGATGAATGAGAGACCACAGGCGATCGCCCGATTGGACCAGTTCTTCTGAGCAATACCCATACACCTCTTGGCAACGCGGGCTGATGTACAGAAATGTTCCACTGCCATCAGGATGCTCAAGGTAGCGATAGCTCACGCCGGGAAGATTAGCAATTAAACGGCTCAGTTTACCTTCACTCTCATGGAGGGCCGCTTCGGTTCGCTTTAATTCACTGATATCTTCCACAAGCACCAGTGCGCCTTTGAGCTGTCCGTTAGGGTAACGGATTGCCGAGACCGTGATATGGGCCCACCAAATCGATTGATCCTTACGGATAAACCGTTTTTCCAAGCAAAATTGATCAATCTCACCCACTATCAATTGTTGTCGATATTTGAGATTTTCGGCAAGATCTTCTGGGTAGGTTAGTTGCTGAAAGTTAAGTCGAGTCAACTCTTCGCAGGTATATCCAAAGTCATCGCAGTACTTCTGGTTAACACGCAAAATCTTGCCCTGGGGATCGGTACAAGCAATGCCGATCGGAACCTGATCAAAAATAAAACGAAGGCATTCTTCACTTTCAATGCGCATATAATGATCGATCAGATCCTGATCAGAGAGTGGTGCTGGGTGTTTGGGAAAAAGACCCGACGGGTCACCAAGGCTAATTTGATGGGCGTGACGATGTCGATGTAAAAGATGGTGAATGGAATGTTCAACCATTTTTGTATCTTGCCAATCTTCAAGGGTTAAATAATCCTGGGCACCAGCCTGAAGAACGGCGATCGCATCGGCTTCGCACAACGTAAGAGCGAGAATTGGGACCGCCGTTTGGACTCTAATATCAGACAATAGGTCTAAGACAGACTGATGTATTTTCCCGGCCATAAAAATAATACAATCGAATTGAGTTTGTCTCAAGTAATCGACTGCAAATTCTAAAGCTTCAGGATATATAATCTCCCAATAATCATACAAAATGGGACTAAAAAACTCATCTACTATAGCAGGACATGTTGAAAATTGATCTAGAAATAGAATTCTCAATTTATTCTCAACATTGCTTGGCTCAGTAACCATTTCACTTTTAGAAAAGGTGATATTGCCGAAAATAATTATTTTAATTAAGGCGATAAAATTGATTACTTGAGAGGAATTTTTCTCTGATTTATATTCCTCTCAAGTTTTTTGTTTTACCTGATTTTGATTAGTCAATCCTAAAACTGATAGGAAAAACTAAGTGAGACGACCGGATAAATGGAATATCCATCCAGTTGCTTTTGGAGTTTTTGGCGTTCTACCTCAATAGAATCTTGGATTTTCTTTGCAATATCTGGAGGAACGGTGTCTTTGATTGTCGCATCAAAGTTAACCTGAGGGGCACCTGGAAACACAACGCCAGCATTAATGTTGATGCTCAGATTTTTGTTGAAGGCAACCGGATTCCCCCACCCTAATCCGATATAAGGGGCAATATGGCCGGGATAGTTCACATTTGCTTTTACGCTAGCAAAATCGTTGACATCATATTTGTCACCACCAATTTCAATCTTATCTCCTGTTAGTTTTGCATCGCCATCTAGACGGTTATTACTCAACATGGCTCCTACACTCAAATGGAATCCACTTTTTTTCCAAGGATACATATCTCCTATGAATCCGATATTGAGTAACTTTCCTTTTCCGTTATATTCGATTTCTCTATATTGGTTTGTGAGATCAAAATTAAACAAATTCGCACTAATTCTGGCATTCAGGTGGGGAACGACAGACTTAGTTACTTCCACGCCTAATCCCAGAGTGCTAATGGAAGGGGCGATCGCAAATCCGACTTTTTTGTTTTTCTGAGGTTGTGCCTCAGCAGCAGTTCCATCAGGGGTTGGTGTAGCTTCCGGTTGTGACGGAGCAGGTTGTCCATCTTCGGCAGGTGCCCCTTGGCAACGCGAATTCAGCGGAAAACGTCGGCATAACAGGTCTAAATCTAGTCTCGCAATTTGGACCGAGGGGTTGGTTGCAAATGAACTGGAGGGTTCAGATGCATCGGACTCGGTGGCGACCGCCGCTAATAGACTGGCAGAATTGGCATCAAAACTGACGGTACCGCCCCCAACGCCTGA
>JBAVRC010000396.1:0-1796 GCA_049694615.1 Thermosynechococcaceae cyanobacterium
ATTTAGATCGCGATTACGTGCTAGGGCTGCGGGAGATCGGCTTTAACCGGATCAGTTTTGGAATTCAAGACTTTAACCCGATTGTCCAAAAAGCCATCAACCGCATTCAGCCAGAGGAGATGCTGTTCGACAGCATGGCTTGGATGCGCGAAGCCGACTTTGACAGTGTGAACGTGGACTTGATTTATGGCCTACCCTCTCAAACCCTGGACACCTTCCGCGAGACGGTGCGCAAAACGATCCAACTCAACCCGGATCGGATTGCTGTCTTTAACTTTGCCTATGTGCCTTGGATTAAACCGATTCAGAAAAAGATTTCGCAGGCGGCGCTCCCGGTCGCTACAGAGAAGCTCGATATTTTACGCATGACCATTGAAGAGTTGACGGGTAACGGCTATGTCTTCATTGGTATGGATCACTTCGCTAAACCCGACGACGAATTGGCGATCGCCCAACGCCAGGGAGAACTCCACCGCAACTTCCAAGGCTACACCACCCAACCGGAGTCGGACTTGTTGGGCTTTGGCATGACCTCCATCAGTATGTTGCAAGATGTCTACACCCAAAACCAGAAGGGAATGCAAGACTTCTACCGCGCGGTGGATGCTCAGACCTTGCCCATTGAGAGCGGTGTGAAACTCACCCAGGCCGATCTCATCCGTCGCGCCATCATCATGGAGTTGATGTGTCAGTTCCGGCTCTCTAAGGATGCGATCGAGGAAAAGTATCACCTCCACTTCGATGGTAGTTTTGACGATTACTTTGCCCAAGAACATGCGGGTCTTGAAGCCCTAGCTGCCGATGGTCTCCTGCGTCTCACCCCCAATCATGTGGAGGTTACCCCCATGGGTCGCTTGCTGATTCGCAACATTGCCGCTGTGTTCGACACTTACCTGCGCGATCACGCCTACGAAGGATTCTCGAAAGCCGTTTAAGCTGTCCCAGGTTTAGCTTTAGCCCTCTAGCGTTACTCAGGCAGTCAGCATCGTAGCCATGACAAATCAAGCCGATCTTCCCTTCTGTACGGTCTATGGCCCCGTCGATTCTTGGCGTTACGGGCGATCGCTCGGCATTGATCCCATTGGCGCTGTTTCCACTTGCTCCTTTAACTGTGTGTACTGCCAACTCGGCGACATTGAGCACCACATTGCCCAACGCCAAGTCTTTGTACCCACCGCGCAGATTCAAGCCGACCTGCAACCCTTTGCCCCCTGGGAGGTCGATATCGTCACCCTCAGCGGCAGCGGCGAACCCACCCTGGCACTAAACCTGGGCGACATCTTGCAGACGGTCAAAACAACCACGGCAAAACCAGTGGCAGTGCTGACCAATGGCACCTTACTGAGCGATCCGACGGTGAGGACAGACTTGGCGATCGCCGACACAATTGCCGTCAAACTGGATGCCGTCACAGCCCAGCAGTGGCAACGCATTAATCGGCCTGTCCTCGACCTGAGACTGACCTGGATTTTGACGGGGCTAAAAGCGTTTCGGCAGCATTACACGGGCAACCTGGCCATCCAAACGATGGTCCTCGCGCCCTGGAGCGAGTTAGAGCAATCCCTCTATATTGCGGAAATGGAAGACTTGGCCCCCGATGAAATTCAACTCAATACCCCCACACGCCCCAAACCTCTGAGCCATCAGCTTGATGGACGCGGTAACCACGAAACTGAACTGCGTTCCTATCCGGTGAGATACCTCAAGCCCGTTAGCATTGAGGTGCTGCAAGCGTTTGGCGATCGCATTCAAAGTGCCCTGGGGATTCCAGTGCGCTATCCCCCCGTTGTAACTCC
>JBAVRC010000397.1:0-1587 GCA_049694615.1 Thermosynechococcaceae cyanobacterium
TACCCCAACCGCCCGCTTCCCGACCCGCTCAAAAACCGTTTGGAGCAGGAGTTTAAACAGGTTGAATTAGCCCTGACGCGGGAATCCAATGGCTAAGGTTTTTGCCCATTGTCTAGCTCAGTATTAATCTGAAGATTGCTTCTGGCCCATCTACATCCGGCAGGTGGGCTTTGTGGTTTAAGGTCCGGGGGGCAGAATTGCTGAACTACAGCTCGCAAATGGGCAACCTAGACCACGAGAATGTCAGAATGTTCTTAATCCGACAGGGGAACAATTGTGGCCTATAACGTTGGTTTGCTGGGTTTAGGAACGGTGGGGACGGGTGCCGCGCAGATTTTGCTGAGTCCCCAGGGGCGACAGCCGTTACTCCAGGAGCTGGTTTTGCATCGAGTAGGAGTACGATCGCTTGACAAGCCCCGCTCCGTCGATCTACCGCCAGCCTGTTTGACGACCGATTTGGAATCCATTGTCCGTGACCCCAATATTGACATTGTGGTCGAGGTCATTGGAGGTTTGGAACCAGCGCGATCGCTGATTTTAGAAGCGATTCACCAGGGCAAGCATGTCGTTACCGCCAATAAAGCGGTGATTGCCCGCTATGGCGACGAAATCTTTACAGCGGCCAAGCAGGCTGGGGTCTACGTGATGCTGGAAGCAGCGGTAGCAGGTGGCATTCCCGTGATTCAACCCCTGAAGCAGTCTCTCGGCGCCAATCGGGTGCATACGGTGATCGGGATCTTGAACGGTACCACCAATTACATCTTGACCCGGATGCTGCAGGAACGCGGCGATTTTAGTGAAATTCTCGCCGATGCCCAACGGCTGGGGTACGCGGAAGCTGATCCCACCACCGATGTGGATGGGCTGGATGCCGCCGATAAAATTGCGATTCTGGCGTCTTTGGCATTTGGGGGGCGCATTAAGCTAGAGCAGGTCTACTGTGAGGGCATTCGCCAGGTCAGTGCCGCTGATATTGCCTATGCGGAAAAATTGGGGTTTGTGATTAAGTTACTGGCGATCGCCCATCGCGACGAAAACACACCGACCGCCAAACTCGAAGTGCGGGTGCATCCCACCCTACTGCCCCAGAGCCACCCCCTCGCGACGGTCAACGGCGTCTATAACGCGATTTTGATTCAAGGCTCTCCCCTAGGTCAGGTGATGTTTTTTGGGCCGGGGGCCGGCGCTGGGCCAACCGCCAGTGCAGTGGTGTCCGATTTAATCAATGTCGCGGCCTTGCTCAAGGCTGGGTTGGCGGCGGGCCAAAACAAAGATGGCATTGCCACACACCCATTGTTGACCTGTGCCCATCACCATTATTGTGAGGTCGCACCGATCGCCGAATTGGTAAGTCGCTTTTATCTGCGGTTGCGGGCCCAGGACCACCCCGGTGTGCTCGGTAAACTGGGGACCTGTTTTGGCAACTATGGCATTAGCCTGGAATCGTTGGTGCAAACCGATGTTCATGATGACCGTGCCGAGATTGTGGTGGTCACCCATCAGGTCAATGAAGGGGCGTTCCGGCAAGCCCTAGACGAAATCCGCAGCCTGGAGGTGGTCGATAGTATTCCGAGTGTGCTGCGAGTG
>JBAVRC010000398.1:0-2883 GCA_049694615.1 Thermosynechococcaceae cyanobacterium
CATGGGCACTGTGCTGTTCTTTGAGAGAACTGTGGATAAAGTCTTTTGCAGGCTATTGCGTCGCGCTTGTAGAGGTATACGCCAACTCGACACAACTGGATCTATGGTGGAGAAGAATTCTTTTAGCAGTGCTCCAATCCTTCCACCAATGGCTTACAGCGACTTCAGTTTGCGCAAGGCAAAACAAGACTTTGGGTTAACGATTCAGGAGCGAGGAACGTTTTTGCCTGCGATTGAACCGATCGCGCCGAGTGCTTACCTGGTCGAAACCCTCCAGCGGAACATTCCCTTGGCGATCGCACTGGGCAATGAGAAAGCCCGGTCAGAACTGTTGATTTGCCCGATTTTGTTAGAAGTGCGTGAGATTTTAGAGCGCCAGGTCAGTTTGTTTTCCGGCAGTGACTTTACGGTTGCACCAGAATTGGGGTTAAGCGGGGTGTGCGATTTTTTGATCAGTTGTTCGCCAGAGCAGTTATTTATAGAAGCCCCTGCCATTATTGTGATAGAAGCGAAGAAAGAGGATCTTAACCCTGGCATGGGCCAGTGTTTGGCAGAAATGGTTGCGGCTCAACACTTCAATGCAGCGAATGGCGTGCCCCTTCCGGCCATTTATGGCACGGTCACCACTGGGACGCTCTGGCGCTTTCTGAAGTTATCGGGACAGGACGTGGCCATTGATCTTACGGACTATTCCATCCCGCCCGTGGAGACGCTCTTAGGCATTTTGGTGACGCTGGTTCAAGGTCAGTCCTAAAGCACGGATTGGATGACGGTATCTGTCAGGAGGGTTTGATGAACACCATTCACCGGGGCGATCGCAACACAACCTTCTTAGCCCATCCGCAGCGGTGGCAAGCGGCCAGTTGGGATGATTACTTGGCGCTACGAGATGGCGATGCGGCAGATCGGCTGCGGTTGTTTTTTCAAGCGGGATGGCTCTGGATTGAAATGGGCAGTGAAGGTATTCGACATGCCAGTTTTAGCGATTTGTTTACGATGCTGGCGTTTATCTGGAAACAGCGTCATCCAGACCAGAACCTTACATCTTTAGGACGATGCCAACTGGAGAAAACCGGAAAGCAGGCTTGTGCGCCAGATTTGGTGATTTACATCGGGGACAATGCCCCTGCTTGGGAAGCCGGACAACGACGATTTATCAACTTGGACCGGGACCGATGTCCTGATTTGGTGGGCGAAATTTCAGATACAACCCTAGTGACCGATCTGGATGAAAAGAAACGGCTGTATGCGGATCTGGGGATTCCTGAGTATTGGGTGATTGATATTCAAGGTGGTCGAGTGTTTGCTTTTGGCCTCACTGAAAGCGGTGTTTATCAAACCACAGAAGTGTCGATCGCATGGCCGGGGTTATCTGTGACCCTCCTAGAACAAGCCATAGCGCGGTTGGCAACGGAATCCAACACAGCGGTCGCACTTTGGTCTGCTCAACAGAGAACGGCTCAAAAACAGGCAGCGAGAGGCAAAGCCAGTCAGATTTACTGGTCGTGAGAACCATCGAACTTTTCTCTGCCTAGTCAACAGAATCAGCAAGAACGAAGGGTACCAACTTAATGCAGGACAGCTTATTTGGCAAGGGATAGAGCCAATGTTACAGCCATTTCAACGTGCCAAGGAATGGTCTAAAGAGTCCCGCTTTATGCTCCATCCCATAACAAAGACTACTCAACACTTTTTGCCACTCATATTTTCCTCTTGTTAAAATTTATTTTTCTGTGTAACTAATCCCAAATTGATCTATAATTTAATCGGTTAAACCCGAATGAAGAACCCCGCTGCAAGCAGACGAGGTATCGAAACTGATTTGCTCGCAGAACAACCTCCGCATTGCAATTTCAAGATTTCGCCCCAAGGGGACGGGGAATTTACCCCTCCCAGATTAAATTAGGTTTTTCTGGATCAATCACTATAAGCGAAACTCATGAATCGTCAAATCTTTATATGGCAGGGATTTCAGTGAAGCTAGGACCATTGTTTGGTATCAGAGTGTAATACATCGTTCGTCACAGACCCAGAAGAGCCTTAAATTATTTTTAACTGTCTAGCCTGTAAAAACCATGAAACCTAGATATTCGATTTCTATTATCTCATTTCTTGTATTGATTAGTAGTATGGTGTTAACTCAAATGTTTTCGGCCAGTCGGCTCAGGTTCGCTTATGCATCTCCTGACATAGATTCAGACAATCCATTAGACAAGATAACGGATCAAGAACGAAAAAAAGTAAAAAATAGAGTGGCAAGGCCATTGCCAGAAATGAAATATTCGAGCCTCAAGGATGCGAAGTACAAACCCAAAATAAGTAAAAATGCACTTGGCATTTGGGAGGCTATACCTGCAAATAAACTTGATTATACTATTAAAAAATATCTAAAGCAAGTGTTGTAAAAGACGATGTGAAAACATATACGATTCGGAAAACAATTGATGTATTAGTAGCTGATTTTGAAGGAAGTGGAGATACCATAGATTTATTGTTTAATTCAGAAATCTACCCAGATATTGTACTCACAAACTCTTACCAAGTCTTTAAAATGGATTTGAGACCAGGTTATAACAGCATCTTCATTAGAGCTGTGAAGCAAGGGGGAACTATATCCGATCCGATTACACCAGAAATTGATTTATTTGGATCACAATTACTTCAAGATGAGGATAGTGGACCTTTCCAGTTTGTAATGGTTCCAGGTCAAATTCTTGGTTTAGAAAAAATTGCCTTTCCCCAAATTGGAATGAGTAAAAGCAGATTTCCTCAATCGGTTGTTCATATGAAAGATGCTTGGAGAGGTTCTCCGCCATCTGAATATCGAGATGCAATTCCATTAAAGGCTCCTAAACTTCTTACACTTGACCGTAAAAATGAGGC
>JBAVRC010000399.1:0-3492 GCA_049694615.1 Thermosynechococcaceae cyanobacterium
TACAATCAATCCCACTCATTGTCCCGCTTTAAGCTTTATCCCTAGATGTCCCCTTCAAGTCAGGTTTTGTCCTGATCGCTACGCCAATCTTGGGTGCAGGCAACGCGACCACAGAGTCTCTTTACGGTGTTTGTTAGGATATCGTCATTGTAATGGTTTGGGTCAATGATGGCGATCGCAAAGCTTCGCACCAATAGTCCGCACCAAGCGTCCGCAGTTCCAATCTCCCTGGACCAAATTAAGTTGTCGCCTGGGAGTGCAATACAGGTGCCGGGATTGACGTGGCAACAATATAAAGGATGGCTGGTAGAACTCGGCGATCAGCGCACCCTTCGGGTAACCTATGACCAAGGAATATTTGAAGTCAGAATGCCATCGAAGCACCATGAACTGGTTAATCGACTTCTAGAGCGCATCATTACAACCCTGACAGAGGAGTTGGAGATGAGCGTGATTGCATTGGGTTCGGTGACGTTGGAGCAGGAATCGGTGGGACAAGGGGTAGAACCCGATTCTTGTTTTTACATTCAAAATGCATCGCGCATTGCAGTTGGAGTCGATGAGCCACCTAGCGATGTGCCGCCAGATCTGGTAGTTGAGGTGGATATTTCGAGTTCATCAAAGTCTCGTTTGAAGATTTATGCGGCCATGGGGGTGCCCGAAATTTGGCGATACTGCCGTCAGGATTTTGCAATTTTTCAGTTGCAGGTGGATGAGTATGTCCGGTGCGATTATAGTTTGGCGTTTCCTAAAGTGTCAGTGAGTTTTTTGCAGCTATTGATTGATCACGGGTTAAAAAGCCAGGACCAAAATGCAATTATTCGAGAATTGAGAGACGGCCTAAAAAGGCTCTAGCGCTCTGTGCTTACTCTACGACTCTCAAAGCCGACGGGAAGCTGCTATCCTGCCATCTAGCGACATGAAACAGAACCTCTGCTAGACAAGCTATAGTGTAATTACTGTAATTACAAGTTCCCTTTGAAGGTCCTAGAGCGCAGCTATGTTTGAAATGACGCGATCTCAAACGATCAAACTCGTCCCTATTGGCAACTCTAAAGGCATCAGAATTCCCAAAAGTATCTTGCAGAAATATGGGTTTTCTGACTCGCTCATTCTCGAAGAAACTGATCAAGGATTGCTGTTACGGAAACCGCAGGATGAGAAATTGTCTTGGGAAGATACCTATCGCACAATGGCTGCCGAGGACGAAGACTGGACCGACTTTGACATCACCCTTCTAGACGGGATAGAGGAAGACGCCTAAATGCCGAAACAATACGACATTTACTTGGCAGATTTAAACCCCACTGTTGGCAGCGAAATGAGTAAAGTGCGCCCTGTCGTTGTCATCAGCCCAAACGAGATGAACCGCAACCTAGCAACCCTTGTCATTTGCCCGCTCACCTCTAAGCTCCATCCCACTTGGCGCAGTCGGCTGCAAATAACCTGTATCGGCAAAGCAGCCGAAATCGCCGTTGATCAAATTCGGACCATCAGTCAACAGCGGCTCAAACAGAAAATTGATCAATTATCTATCGAAAATGCTGCGCAGCTCAGAAAACTCATTTCCGAAATGTATGGCAATTAACACAGTGGCCTTATATGGTCATTTTTGTGCAGCTAATCTTCGAGCTTTAACCTAATTCAGTATTTTTAACGAGAGGGAAAAACTCAGGAAACTTTTCCGTCAAAGACTGCTGGAAGAAGTGCTCGCACCAAAACTCAGCCACTTCCAACAACTTCGGAATCGACCGAGGAATAATTCCTGCTCCATACAAAGGCTCATAGTTCTCAATATACTCCCGCCCCAACTTATAGGCCCAAGCTGATCCGTCATTCGCCTCAAAACATTGCAGCGCATAGGTCAACTTCAGTAAATCCCCGCTGCGGACCAAGTGTAACGTCCCCCAAGGAATATTGCGATAATTGTTTCCCTGCAAACCATCAATCTCCCTCAACAACTGCAAAATCGCCAACTTGCCCCCTTCGGTCTTCGCCTCCGCTTCCATCATCATCAGGGCGATCGCCTTCTCAAACAACTGCAAATAGATTTGCCATTCTTCCGGGCTAAAATGCTCAGGGCGAGGCGACTCCTGCATTTGCATCTGAACCCGCTGGGCGATGAATAGCGCAAACTTCTGGGCTGCGACTCGCTCTTGACAGAAGCTTTTCAGACTCGTCAACCGCGTAATAGGAATGGCCGAAGGATAATGCTGCGCATTAAGTTCGTGTACTGCTTCCAACCATTTCTTAATTTTGATGGTGATCGCTTTGTTTTTTGCTTTGTCTACCATTGGTAGCGACCCAACTTATCTAAAATCCAGTGTCCCCAGCGTACTCCAGTTTCCGACTGAATTGGCCTTCGTATCCTCTTTGTCTCAATTCATTTTGCTTTAAACATTAAGCTCCTTCCTCGTAGACTCCGAACACTGCACCCAACAGCCTTCTTTAAAGAAGCGCAACATCACTGTTATCTACTAAAGGGAAGTGCTAGAGTCGGGCTATCCACCGTAATGGCTGAGAGGCCCATGAATAGGTTTTCGAGTCATGGTCAACATCGCCGTCTGCATCGCGTCTTACGCTTGGCGGCAACTGCACTAGCCCCCCTGGCCATCTCCATCGGGTCAGGGGCGATCGCATCTCCCTCACCCCTCCCATCCTCCCGTCTCACCACGGCACCCATCGCATTACAAGTCTCCAACCGCGTTGTCGCCCAACTGCCAAATTCGCTGCAAACAGACGCTCCTGCGGCCACACCTGCTGTCACTGAAATGGGTCTTTTGTCCCCTTGGCTCGTTCTGCCCATTTTGTTAGGCGGCGGTCTGGTGGGGATTGTCTTCTTCTTCGGATTAGTCATTGTTAGCGAACAAGAAGTTGGCATCGTCGTTAAAAAATTCGCCGCCAAAAGCCTCTCCGCTGGACAAATTGTGGCCCTCAACGGCGAAGCCGGATACCAAGCTGATACCCTGTCTCCCGGTTGGCACTGGGGCTTTTGGCCCTGGCAATTTGAGGTCCGCAAAGAAAAAGCGATCATTGTCCCCCAAGGCGAAATTGCCTTAGTTGTCGCTGCCGATGGTGTATCCATTCCCCCGGAACGCATTTTGGCCAAAGTGATTGATTGCGACAATTTCCAAGATGCCCGCAAATTTTTAACCCGAGGCGGTGAAAAAGGTCGCCAAATGGGTTTTCTCACCGCAGGGACTTATCGGATTAATACAGCACTCTTCACCGTCATCACCGCCGCCAACGGTACCAAAAATGGGGTTTCCCCCGAACGCCTGAAGGTCCACACCGTTTTGCCCGATCAAGTGGGGATTGTCACCGCCCTAGATGGCGCACCCATCAATCCCGGCGAAATTGCTGGTCCCCTAGTCCCTGGTCACGAAAACTTCCAAAACGGCCAAAAATTTATCAGCAATGGCGGGCGGCGCGGTCTCCAAGAACAAGTTTTACTGTCCGGTTCTTGGAATCTCAACCCCTGGTTTGCCCAGG
>JBAVRC010000400.1:0-2421 GCA_049694615.1 Thermosynechococcaceae cyanobacterium
GTCTTCTTCTGGCGTCAGGTGGGCTTGGAGGCGGGGTCTCATGCAGTTGCTCCATTATGGGATTCTCTCCCTCAATCTTCCTCCATATACCTTCGCTTTTCAACCCAAACCTACTTATCGGCTGACATTTCTTTGCCCGGTCCTAAATCTAAGCGTTTCCAGCTAGGGTGAATTACAACCCAATAGCTAAAATGATTATTTGAAAATGCACTCGAATAAACTAAGCAACTTTGAGTTGGGCAAGTAAATGAATAAACTCCTTTTTTCTTTGTCTGCGTAGTTTTGTAACCTGTTTTAGTGGATAAAATCGATAAAAATCGTTGATCTAGTTGGGTGAAGAGTGCCCAAGCTTCTCTAGGTTCATCCACAGTGAGCTTTGCCCGATCTAAATCTGAGAGTGCCTTTTTGACTTCCGTGCTAATTGTATTGCTCAATTCCTGACAATCGGAATTTTTGGGATAACACGGGATAAAATGAATTGTGTTGTTTTCTAATGGGTAATCTCCATTGGAGAAAATGTAATACTGATACCCAGCAATTTTGCCTGCCGCTTTCGCAATTGGCGAGACAATTAAAAGGCTGAGTATCGCCCCTGCCACAAACAGTCGCTTTTTCATGACTGCTCCTCTATTAATTTTCCTCTGCCAGAATTTTACCTGAGAGTGTACACATCAATCTATTGACTCCGATGAATGTAAGACGCCATGATCGTGCAAACGATGGGTTAGGAAGCTCGAAATCCATATTGCACAAAGATCCTGGCAATGCTCATGCATTTATACTGGTCAATCACTGGCCTAGGTTTCCATTTGCCCTTTCCCGGCCAAAGGTCGAGACTCCTTCCCCAGCCTGTAAGTTATGCTGCGCAGATACACCAGCGCTAAATCTTGTAGCCGCGTTTCATCCCGTGGAGCGATGGGTCGCCTGTCACATCCGCTCCATTTCGGCTAGGGTTTAGTATCGGATGATGGCTGAGCCTCAAGATCCCGTATTTTATCTGCTTGCCCAAACAGTGGGAGTTTGACGGGTTGCTCTGATGCGGCTAGGTTGGACTAAGACATGGTTAATGGTCAGCAATGCTTGATTCAACGTCGTTCTAGTATTTATTTGATATTTATGAATAGTGAATTCCTAGATCGAATCATAATAGAAAGAGACTATAAAATATCTTTACTGCGTGAAAATCTTGAGTTAGGTCAATTGGAATATGATATTTTATTTCAATATTTAAATAACATTGCAACGCTTCAATATAGATTCCTAGGGCATTCCGATATCATGAGCCTAAAAGGAGAATTAAGCATCGAAGATAAACTAAAATCTGTAATGCAAAGCTTTGTTGTACTTGAGAAATCTATTTCTTTCATTGATGGTATTGTTGCTGCATTATCTTCCGACTCAACAAATAGGCATCTTTTAACGCCTTATTATGGCAAAAGTAACGATGCTTCCGTTAGGGATAAAATCATAATTAATGGACGGAATGGAATTCTTGAAATTTATGGTTTGATGCCATCTAATTTTTGAATGTTTGTATTTCCTTAATCACTAATATCCACTCAATTTGGCGGGTTTTATAGATTTCAATCTTTAGTTTGGTGTAGATTAATTTCAGAAGGCGTCGAGCTGTCTTTGGCCGCAGCTCTGGTTTGTTGCTCAAACGATTCCGACCACTGTTTTGCTAGCGAGATAAAATCTGAAGGCATCATCAAGATTGTTGTCGTATTATTCTCAGCGCCGATCTCTGTCAGCATCTGCAACCGTCTTAATTCCAGTGCTGCCGGATTGGCCATGATACTCCGCGATGCTTCAGATAACTTAACAGACGACTCTTGCTCCGCTTCGGCTTTTATGATTCGTGCTCGCTTTTCACGCACGGCCTCAGCTTCTTTTGCCATTGCCCGCTGCATCGTCGGCGGAATCTCAACGTCTTTGGTTTCCACTCGCTCTACTGCGATCCCCCATGGTTCCGTTACCTCATCGACAATTTCCTGGACTTTGTAGTTAATTTTGTCCCGGTTCTGTAGGATATCGTCCAAGATATTCTGGCCCACCACATTCCGTAGGGTTGTCATTGCCGTTTGATAGACTGCCATTTGATAGTTCTCAACCCGTGTAATGGCTTTGCCTGGATCGATGATACGGTAATACAAGACCGCATTGACTCGAATCGTAACGCTATCGGCGGTGACCGTTTCCTGGGGTTCGATATCTACTGTTTTTGTGCGGATATCTACCTTTGCCTTCTGATCCACGGCAGGAACGATCCAGTATAGGCCAGGACCTTTGATTTGGCTCAGACGGCCTAAACGGAAAATGACGCCTCTTTCATATTCCCGATCAATTCGGACGCCAGAGAGGCTAAGTCCAAAGAGCAACAATAAAGGCAATAGAATTTGTTCCATAACCAGCCGCTTGACA
>JBAVRC010000401.1:0-1600 GCA_049694615.1 Thermosynechococcaceae cyanobacterium
GGATTACCCGCTGTTGTCACCATTACCCTGGCACTGGGAGCACAGCGAATGCTGAAACAGCACGCGCTGATCCGCAAACTACCCGCAGTGGAAACCTTAGGCTCCGTCACGGTCATTTGCTCCGACAAGACAGGTACGCTGACCGAAAACCGAATGACTGCAACGTTTCTTGCCGTAGAGGGACATCAAGTCGATTTGACCGCCCCCCAGCACTCCACTGCATTGAATCCCTCTGAAGACCTGTCTCATCTGCTGGAGGAGGAACCGCCACTGGCATGGCTCCTGACTGGGGCAGTGCTCTGCAATGATGCGCTCCTGGAACCCCATCCCAATATTCCCCATCAGTTTCACACTGTAGGAGATCCGACAGAAGGGGCACTCGTGATGACGGCTGCCCGTCTCGGATTGTTAAAGGCAAAATTGGAGCAAGTCTTACCCCGCGTCGTAGAAAGACCTTTTGATGCAGTACGGAAGCGCATGACAACCGTTCATACCCTCCCACCTGTCACAACTCCAATGCCGGAGGCACTGAAACTGATCGTATCCGGGTTATTGGGGTTAGGAGATGCCTCTTCTATTGCGTTTACAAAAGGGGGCGTTGCCAGTTTGTTGGAGGTGGCCAATCGTGTTTTGGTCAATGGGCAAGCCGAGCAACTCGATGAGCATTGGCACCAAAAAATTCTGGAGGGTAATGACCAGTTGGCACGGAATGGACTGCGCGTTTTAGGGATTGCTTTTCGCCCCCTCACTTCACTGCCTGATCAGGGGGCTGAAGATGAGCTAGAGCAGAACCTGATCTTTCTCGGAATGGTTGGCCTCATTGATCCCATTCGTCCTGAAGTGAAGGATGCCATCCTGATGTGCCAGGACGCCGGGATTCGTCCCGTCATGATCACGGGCGATCATCCCCTCACGGCTCAATCGATCGCCCGTGAATTAGGGATTGTTCCCAATGATCGCATCCTGATTGGGCAAGCGCTATCCCAACTCTCTAGCGAAGACTTGAAAAATCAAGTTGAAGATATTTCTGTCTATGCAAGGGTTTCGCCGCAAAACAAGTTGGATATTGTGAAAGCGTTGCAAGAGCGGGGACAAGTTGTTGCAATGACAGGAGATGGCGTGAATGATGCCCCTGCCTTAAAACAAGCAAATATTGGCATCGCGATGGGGATTACGGGGACAGATGTCGCGAAGGAAGCGGCAGATATGGTGTTGTTAGATGATAACTTTGCCACCATCGTCGCTGCGATTAAGGAAGGGCGCGTCATCTATGACAACATTCGCAAGTTTATCAAGTACACCTTAACCGGGAATGCTGGCGAACTTTGGGTGATCCTGCTGGCCCCATTTTTGGGGATGCCGTTGCCGCTGATTCCCTTACAAATTCTGTGGGTCAATTTACTGGCGGATGGTTTATTGGCCTTGGCTTTGAGTGTAGAACCCTCGGAACGAAAAATCATGCGTCGCCCACCGCGTCACACGGATGAAAGCATTTTTAGTCGTGGCGTCGGTCGCGAGATTGTTTGGGTAGGGCTATTGCTGGGGCTAATTTTGCTTGCGATCGCCTATTACTTCTGGTCTACGGGGCAGAGGAATTGGC
>JBAVRC010000402.1:0-8176 GCA_049694615.1 Thermosynechococcaceae cyanobacterium
AAGGTATATCAAGTAAGCTGAAGTGATTATCAGTAAAGGGTTTTAGCGATTTTGCATTGCTTGACGTAAGGTGGTTTGCTTATCCCAACCTACTTAACTTAGATCTAGCAACTAGAAAACCTGTAAAAGCCTAAAATGAAAAGAATTTAGCGATTTAGTAGCAAGTTCTATATTAGAATTTGGGTACTGATGAATAAAATAATATTTGCTTTTAAGGCAAGAAGATATTTATCTATTCAGAAAAGTGGCAAAAATTCTATTTGATCTCTATACTCGTCCTCAAGTGAACTTTCCGCAATTATAATTAACTGCTCAAGATTTTCACCAAAGCTTAATTTTGAGTTTAATATGATAATTCCTGGAACGTGATATCCCAAGGCCATGTGCTCTGCCAAGTTCACTGGCATGGATTTACGATTGTTAGTAACTAAAATGTAATTATGCTCTTCACACCAACGTAAAATTTCTGGATCTAATGTACCTCTTGGCGGAGCAGTCAGATCACCAACTGCAATCACAAACAACTCTGGGTTCAGGCGACGTAGTTGGTTTGTATAAATTGGATTAACATTTTCATCTATAAGATACTTGAGCATTGTCTATTTGTTTGGCTAATTTTTCGGCTTTCAATTTTCGCAACTTTTCTACAATTGGTTGAGGATTACGCTGTTGTTCTTCTCTCATGCGATCACCCCACTCTAGCCAATCAGCCATATAATCATTGACTGCCTGCTGGTTATGTAAGTAATACAAAATAGTTGCATATACTTGTTCCGATGTTAGTGAAGGATATGCCTTGACAATTTCTTCTGGAGTTTTGTCATGAAAAAGGTAGTCAAACAAAATTGTTTCAATCCCAATTCGTGTGCCTTTCAGTCGAATATCATCAGGAGCAAAAAAATCAAAATAATCCTCTATCAGCATATTTCCTTCCTAAAGCAGGATAGTTTTCAAATACAATGACTACTGTTATCATAACATTCAACATAGATTTAAGTTATGGGTACTAACGAGCTTGGAAAGTATAAACACTGCATTGGAGCGGAACAAAGGCTTGCACTAAGTTTATTGCTCAAGGTGTACTGCTGTCCGCTCAATTCTGCCGTTAGATGGCTCCGCATTGAGACCTTGCACTGGTTCTTCACTGTTGTCTATCAGCCCGAAAACATCCAGAAAGTTACCTGTTGAGGCAGCGCGATCGCCCCTCCCATAGAATGCTAGTGCCAACATAAGAAGATGTCAGAGAAGTATCAGGCAAAGCGATTCAGCATGAGACAGATGCTGGCAATATAGATAAATGCCTCAGACATCCTCTAAGCCACCAAATAGCCATCTTCCATTTCAATAATCCGATCAGCAATATCTAAGATTCGGTTATCGTGGGTCACCAATAAAATGGTACACAAGTTCTCCCTCGCTAGCTTCTGCATTAAATCAACCACATCTCGCCCCGATTTACGATCCAATGAGGCAGTCGGTTCATCGGCGAGAACAATCTTGGGATGACTTGCTAGCGCTCGGGCGATCGCCACGCGCTGTTTTTGCCCACCTGATAGATCATCAGGATAAGCATTCTTTTTATGTAGTAACCCAACCTCTTCAAGTAAATGCTCAGCCTTCTTGAGTCCGTCCTGGAAAGAAATATGAGAATGAGGCTCAAGAGACATTTGTACATTTTGTAGCGCCGTTAAGCTACTCAATAAATTATGGGCTTGAAAAATATATCCAATATTGCGTCGAACTGAAATTAATTGATTTTTGTTAGCTCCACAAAGTTCTTGATCAAACACCTTAAGACTACCCTCTTGACAAGTTCTCAAGCCACTCACAAGAGTTAACAACGTAGTTTTTCCCGATCCAGAAGGTCCGGTTAAAATCACAATTTCACCTGGGCTTATATTCAGGCTTATATTAAATAAAACTTGTTTTTTAAGTTTTCCTTCATTAAAGGAATGATTTAAATTACAGGCAGAGATGACAGGAGATTGATCCATAGATTCATATTGTATTCTAAAAGATTTCGGCTGGGTCTGCTTGACGCAACTTACGCAGGGCGATCGCACCCGATAGGGTACACATAATGCCCGTGAGAATAAAGACCAAATAAGCACGATTTGCTGTCATTATAATGGGCAGCATGGTCGCTTCTTTCGCAACATGATAAAGACCCAAAGAAATTCCAAGGCCAGGAACGAATCCAAAAGCGGCCAAAATAATTGCTTCTTGTAACACAACGACTAAGAAGTAGTTATCACGAAATCCCATTGCTTTAAGGGTTGCATATTCTGCCAAATGGTCAGAGACATCTGAGTACAGAATTTGATAGACAATCACAAGACCCACAATAAAGCCAATGGCCGTTCCCAAAGTGAAAATAAATCCAATGGGTGTGGTAG
Source organism: Thermosynechococcaceae cyanobacterium (assembly GCA_049694615.1). GTDB lineage: Bacteria > Cyanobacteriota > Cyanobacteriia > Thermosynechococcales > Thermosynechococcaceae > JAAURS01. Next base: position 2,397 of record JBAVRC010000402.1, read on the forward strand.
TAGCCCAATAATTGGTTTCAAAGGTGATAAAATCGTCTAATGTGAGAACCTTGACATCATTGGGTAAAAGCCGCTGAAGTTGCTTAACTGTCGATTGAGCATTTGCTCCAGGCTTTAATTTGACTAAGCCCACATTGACCTCAGAAACACTTTGATTGGGAAATAAGCGCCAAAAAGTCAGATCGCTAGTGACCGCGTTCGCATCTGCTGAAAAAGAAGCTCCTAGAGTAAACAGCCCTTCAATGCGAATTCGCCGCTTGCCCACCTCTGTGGTGAGAACTTTTCCTTGTTCCAATTCAGCGAGGACTTTCTCATAGTCTCCTTCAGACCCTCGGTCAAAGAGTACGGAATCGGTGAGCTTAATTTTCGCCAGATTGTCTTTAATTTCAGGCAGCTTAAAGATAGGCTTGGAAGTATTGAAGCCAATAAACATGACTTCTGTTTCTTGCCGAGTTTCGGGATTTTTCCAGTTCGCGCGATCCACATAAAGGGCTTCGGCTGAACTCACACCTTCAACACTGGTTGCTTGCGTCAGGCGACGACGCGGAAAGCTACCCATGCTGGAAATACTTTGCGCCTGCGGACTCATGATAATCACATCGGCTTCTAGACTTTTATGGAGCAGTGTTGTGCTGTCATAAAGGGCTGCTTGAAATCCGAGTTGCATAAACATGAGAAAATCGGCAAAGCTAATCCCTGCGATCGCCACCAATAAGCGACTTCGTTCTCGCGAGAGCTGAAGCCATGCTAAAGGAATTCCACGTTTGAACATTAGACCTTCACTCAATCCATTTCAAAGTGTAATTGCAACTCGAATCCGTTGATTTGTAAGTTTTTGAACTTTGCGACTGGCATCAGGATTCAATCTAATTTTAACTTCTACGACCCGAGCATCCGCATCAGTGGTTGGATTCGTGTCGAAGATATTCTGCTGACGCACTTGCCAACCAATCTGATCCACTCGACCATTGAGGTTGCCGGTAATCGAATCGCTCGTCACTGCCGCCGTTTGGCCCAGTCGAATTTTACTAATATCCGTTTCATAAACTTCTGCAACCGCAAGCATTTGATGGGTCTGCCCTAAATCGACAATCCCTTGATCTCCAATTCTTTCACCAGAATGGGCATGAACTTTGAGAATTTGTCCGGCCTTAGGTGCGCGAACAGACGCTAACTCTAATTCAGCTTGAATTCGCTCAACCGATGCATTCGCGCTATCAACTTCAGCCTGAGCGGCTGCCACATCCGTCGGGCGAACTTCCTCAGACTGCGCCACATTGGCTTGGGCCTGGCGAATTTGAGTGTTCAAGGTATTACTCACACGAGCAAGATTCGCATTGGCCTCACTCACCTGTGCCTGTGCCGTTTTGACACTCAAGGCGCGTTTATCTAATTCAGAGGCAGAAATAGCACCATTCTCAAAGAGCATCTGATAACGACGATAGTCCGCCTGTGCATTTTGTAACTCGGCTTCTAAACGCGCAATCGTTGAGCGTTGAGTGGCAACCGATCCGGCTAACTCCGCTTGTAAATTGGCAACTTGGGCTTTACGAGAATCAACCTCACGCAAACTTTGGCCCGCTTTCACTTGCTGCAAACGGGCTGTTGCAATACCCACCTGTTGTCGAGCTTCGACCAGTGACGCTTGCAGTCGATCAGAGGAGTCAAGAATGGCAATGACTTGACCCGCGTTGACAAAGCTCCCTTCTTGGACCAGTAATTGCGCAATCTTATCGCTGCCGCTCGAACTAGACCCTGCAGAAACCTTAATCACTTCCCCTTCTGGTTCCAGCCGACCTAACGCCATAACTGTTTTTAAGGCCACAGGCTGTTCAGAAGGACGCTTCACCGCCACAGAACTCGACTCATTCTGACGCAGAAGGTAAAAGGCACCTGCACCAGTCATTAATAATGAAGCCAGTCCCAACGCAACGAGCAACCATGAGGTAGGTAAATTGAATCGCTGTTTTTTATCTAGAGATTCAGTAGTTTGAATCATAAATTACTCTCAAGAATCAAAAATAAGTTCATAAATATATCAACCTAAATCGGGATAGTGCAAAAACAATGTCTTAAGATATCTCGATTCAGGGTAGGAGCTCTTAAATCAAATAACTTTTAAGCGGTTGACCTTTTATAAAATGACTATCAACAATAGCAGGTATATCTTTGTGCTTCAGAGAGCCATACATATGTTTGGTGGGATGTGGTAGTTTCTTCAGTAGCTTTTCGCGCAACTTCATGGGCAGTCCAGGTAATTCCTGTGAAGGCTGGTAAACTAATGCTACCGCGCCAGACTCACAACGATCCAAACAGCCGGAACTGCGGATTTCAACTTGGTTTTCCAAATGCTTTCGCCGAATTTCCTGTTGAAAAGCCTGGAATACTTCCATTCCTCCACAGCTATGGCAACAACCTTCTGGATCATCAGGATGACGTTGTTTGGTGCAAACGAACACGCGATACTTCAGTTGGCTACTCATTTCAAAACCTCAAATAGGAAAAATTAAAGATAATCAGTTTAAGCATTTACATAGCTAGAGAACAAACGATCTGCTAGAATTTGAACACGTCTCAATATTATGAGCTTTTACTCGCTTTTGTCAACTCGCTTTATCATTGGTCACTACAATGTCTCCCAAAATCCCTACATCGCCTCGTAAGTCACCGAAACAGAGTCGTTCAAAGTTGACGGTCAATGCCATCTTGGAGGCAACAGCTCACATTTTGACGGCAGAAGGTTATGAAGCCGCCAACACAAACCGGATTGCAGAATTGGCTGGAGTCAGCATTGGCTCTCTCTATCAGTATTTCCCGAATAAAGAAGCATTAATCACCTCACTTGCAACATCCCATGCCCATGAAATGCTAGAAATGGTTGAGTCGAAACTCAAAGATTTATCGGATGCTCCCATTGCAGATGTGCTGAGCGCACTCGTCAAAGCGTGCATTGAAGCCCATGCCAAGAATCCAAAGTTACATAAAATACTCAATGAGCAAATTTCCCATTTAGGATTGATTCATCAAGTGGAAAATGTAGAAAGAGAAATTGCAGGTTTACTGAGGAGTTACCTAGAAAAATGGCGATCGCACATAAAAATAAGAGACTTAGATTTAACGGTATTTATTCTAGGACATACGGTTGAGTCCCTCACTCACGCTGTTGTCATTGAACATCCAGAACTACTATCCCGTAAACAATTTGAACAAGAAATTACTCATCTGTTACTATCCTATCTAGGTCTGACCGAACAAAATTAGAATATGTAAATAATTTATTTTTCATATTTGTTAAATTGTTTCTTTAACTTAAAATTTAAATATTTATGAAATAGATCTTTGCGCAAATGAGGATAATTAATTAGATCTATCAGTAGATCTTCAAATCGAACATTTTTCAGGAAATTTTCATAAAATTTTTGATCAATATTTAATTTAATCAAAGAATCCGAATTAAGGATTTCACTTCTGCTTAACTGTATAATTTTTTTAAATTTTTCATCAAATATATTTCCATAATTTAAATGTCTTTGTAATTCAGGATCAGATTTTTCTGAGTCTAGATAAATCTTGACTTGTCTGAATACCGCATGACAATTACTTTTAGTAACCTTTAGGCCAAGCACTTGTGATAGTGAGCGAAACAGACGCGCACCAACTTGTTTAACATAGCTAATTTCATAATCCAAATCTTCAGCGATTTCTTCATAAGTTTGACCTTCCCAAATTTGGCGAAAGACTTTCTCTTTAGTATCATTAAAAGGTTGATTTCTAAAAATTGTATCTAGAATATATATGGCATCATCAGGTGTCATAGTCTTGCATCCTTACATTGCAATTAATAATGAATAAAAAAGTTTGAGTACAAGACTCTTCATTTCAATTCATGGGTAAAAATGAAAGATATAAGACTCACGTTTAAACGTTTATCAAGAAAAATGTCTATAATATTAGAAAAAATTAGAGTTTTGTTATCAGAATTTTCTAAAAGCTGTCCAAGAATGAAAGAGTCAGTATCCCTAAACGGAAGAAAATCTTATATGTATGTCACTTGTATACTATATATCCATACTTGTAAATAATATCAATGACTGAAAACACACCATACATGTGATCAAGATCACATCTTAGATCGTTGAATCATTCGAGAATGGCTCTCCTGGGGATTGAGCAGATCTCACACCAAAGGATAAGTTTGGAGAGCACCCCAAGTCCCCTAAGCCTAGCATTCTGATTAGAAAGTTGTATAGATACGATAGATTCAGTCTTTTAGAGACGAGTCTAGAACATAGTTTTTGTAAAATATTGCATCTTATTGTGTAAATCGCTACATTTCAAGCTTTTTTTGATCTGGGCATATAAAGAATGAATTTTATAAAGAAGTCACTTTTTATCAACTTTTAGCACTGTCAAGCCTCAGAAAAAATTATATAGTCCTAATTATTCGAATCTGTCGGCATCTCGTTCTCAAAGTGACGTTGAGGATGCGGACTTTATATGTCATTACATCAATAGGATAAAAGATTTTATGAAACTCATTGATTTTCGTATGGAAGATATCCAGACGGTGCAGAAGTTACTAAAAGACGATATTGGTCCAGTACCCGCAATGCTGCTTGAGGAGTCATGTCCAGACATTGGGACTGATGATATTCCTCGAGATGTCTTTATCTCTCAGCAATATCATGATTTAGAAGTTGAAAATCTCTGGAAAAAGGTTTGGCAAGCTGCTGGACGTGAAGAAGATATCCCAAATGTAGGTGATCATTTTCTCTACGAGATTTCGGATTGTTCAGTCATTGTAATCCGAGTCGCGCCCAATGAGGTTAGAGCATTCCATAACGTTTGTCTGCATCGAGGAACACAGTTACGGGTGTCAGGCGGCAATATCCGCACCTTCCAGTGCCCATTTCACGGCTGGCGCTGGAATTTAGATGGGTCTGTGAATCACATTCCCTGCCGCTGGGACTTTGAGCATGTCAAAGATGATGCATCTCGCTTGCCGGAGGTTAAAGTCAACCTATGGCAAGGAATCATTTTTCTCAATTTCGACGCTCAGAGTGAATCTCTCGAATCTCACTTGGAAAATATTCCTGATCACTTTCAGTCTATTCCCTTCCCTTTAGCAGATCGGTTTACGGCGATTCGGATCATCAAGGTGATGCCCGCCAACTGGAAGGTAACCCTAGAGGCCTTTACGGAGTCTTATCATTTTGCCGCCACCCATCCCCAGATTTTGCCTTTTACAGGTTTTGCTCAATATGATATTTATGGTCGCCACAGCCGCACGATTTTACCCAGTGGCGTCAAAAGTCCATATCTAGACAGTTCGATGAGCCATCAAGCTCTCGCAGAAAAAGTAGCTGCCTTTGAAGGAACTGATCCCACAACAGTACAAGTCCCGGAAGGAATGACGGCGCGATCGTACACTGCTCAACGTGCCCGACAACGGCTCCAAGCTATGCTGGGAATTGACACTTCAGCCCTGTTAGATACTGAGGCTATTGATGTCATGAGCTACTGGGTTTTTCCGAATCTGATTCTAACACCGAGTTTAGAATTTCCTTTATTCATTAGGGTTCAACCCAATGGCAATGATCCAGACTCTAGCCTCATGGAAGTTAGGGTGATGCTACCTTGCCCCCCTGGAGGACGTCCGCCCAGTGCAAAGCTACAACGATTGTCGAAGGATGAGCCGTGGAGTAGCGTTCCTGAGTTTAACAAAATTGGTCTCGTGTTTGATCAAGATACCGCCAACCTTGAGCGGATACAGAGAGGAT
>JBAVRC010000403.1:0-3060 GCA_049694615.1 Thermosynechococcaceae cyanobacterium
GTTTTCTATGTACAAAGGCGCAACGGCAGATAACGAGTGTCCCTTGGTTGTCGATACGTCTACGCCTAGTTGTGGTAGCTCTCGTTTTGGTTGCTGGGTTTGCACGTTGGTAAGTGCAGATAAATCGATGGAAGCGATGATCCAAAACGACGAAGAGAAAGAATGGATGCAGCCGCTGCTGGACTTACGGAACGAACTGGATACAGAAAATGACGTTGATCGCCGCGATTTTCGACGACGACAAGGACAAATCCAACTGTATGAGCGCAATGTAGAAGGGCAAGACTCTACAGAAATAGTCAATATTCCTGGGCCTTATACTAAGCAATGGCGCGAAGAGTGGCTGCGGCGAGTGCTTCAGGCTCAAGCTGAAGCGCGTCGAAATGCGCCTGCTGAGATGCAGAATATTGAGCTAATTGCAAATGATGAACTCAGCGAAATTCGTCGCATTTGGTTAGAAGAGTTTCATGAGTTTGATGATATTTTGCCCAGTATCTACTGTGAGGTGACGGGCCAAATCTTCATCGATCCGCGTCCCAACGCTGGGAACGATCGCCTTGGCTTGGATGAATGGAGCGTTTTAGAAGAAATCTGCGATGACCCGATGCACTTTGAACTCATCACTCGGCTCCTCAGCACCGAACGTAAGTTCCAAACTATGTCGCGACGGGTCGGGATTATTGATGCCCTTGAGAAGCACTTTGATACCAGCTCTCGTGCTAAGGATGAAGCAATCGATAATGCCCATCTCAACTGGAATATCAAAAAAGCTGCTAAAGAGGGGGATGTCGAAGCCATTAGGCAACTCACGGTTAGCACAGCTTCTCCACAGGAAGATCAACCAGCGCCCTCCTGGGCAGACCTTAAATTTAAGGGGCGGTCATGATTTTTCAAGAACTGATTTTAGAAAACTTCGGCCCCTATCTTGGTCGTCAGGTCTTTGATTTGCGCCCTGGGAAGGATCAGCAAACAATCGTTTTATTTGGCGGTATGAATGGTGGCGGCAAGACGACTCTGATGGATGCAATTCGTCTAGCGCTCTATGGTCATCGTGCTTCGTGCTCGACTCGTGGCAGTCTCAGCTATCCCGAATTTCTGAAGCAGTGCATTAATAGACAGGACAAAGATGCCACTTTAGAAATAGTTTTTCAACAAACTCTAAATAACGAAGCGCAGCCTACTGAGTTTAGAATTCATCGTACTTGGACTGAGCAAATTAGCAATCGAGATACGCTACAAATTTTCACCAATGATGAAATCTCGCCCGATCTCGCACAAAAGTGGGATGAGCGCATTGAGGATTTGCTGCCTTTGGGGATTTCTCGGCTGTTTCTCTTTGATGGCGAACAGGTTGGCGAATTGGCCGATCAGGACACGCTGCCGCAGTCGGTGACGAGTGCAATTCGATCGTTGTTGGGGCTAGAACTGCCTGACCGTCTTTCCTCCGACCTTGATGTGCTGTCCTCTCGTAAACGTAAGTTGTTGGCAACGGATCAAGAACTGGCTCAACTTGAAGAAATAGAGCAGCGTCTAAAAGCTCAAGAGCAGGAGCGCATTACAATCAGAAAAAAACTGGCTGCTATCCAGCAAAAATTGGATCAGTCAGAGGAAAATTTACGACAGGCAGAAGAACGATTTCTGTCTGAAGGCGGTAAAATTGCGGCTGAGCAAACTCAGCAAGAAATGCGGTTGCAAGAAGTTAGAGATGCCGCTGATTCTCGGCGTGATGCTTTGCGAGAGATTGCTGCTGGAGTATTACCGCTTGCCCTTATACAGCCATTGCTTGAACAAGCTCAAGCTCAAGCACAGCAAGAAGTTCAACAACAACAGTTTGAAGTAGCTAAAGCGTTGCTACAAGAACAAAGCCAACGCTTACTGATGTTTGTCAAGTCACTCGATCTAGAGGCTATGCAGGTTAAGAAAATACAAACGTTTTTAGCGAATCAGGATAAAGAAATTGCGCAGCATACTGATGAGACTTGGCTTGATGCAAATGTAGACACCCTGCATCAACTCACTAACACGCTAGAATATGCCCTTCCACATCAACTCAAGGTAGCTGAAGATCAGTTGGAGCAACTTCAAACCTATCAGGATGAGATTGAGACAATCGAGCGTTATCTCGTTACTGCCGCGTCCCCAGAGATTTACAAAAAATTGGTGCAGCAGGTGCGGCAGGCACAGACCGAAGTGGTTCAACTCAAGGCTGATCGCGAACATAATCAACGACTTTTGGATCAGGCAGAGCAAACCATTACCCGTACCAGACAAACGCTGATGGACTATGGAAAGCTGGCAATTGACCGTAAACACGATGAGCATACTCTAATCGCTATCGACAAGGTTCAAGAAACGCTCAAAGTATTCAAGCAAAAGCTGAAGCTCCGTAAGCTCAACCAACTTGAAACCCTCGTGACAGAGTGTTTTCTATACCTATTGCACAAATCCAACTTGGTGCATCGCGTACTAATTGATACCGAAACCTTTAGCCTTTCCCTATTTGACTATGAGGGGCAGTCTGTACCCAAGCATCGGCTTTCTGCTGGAGAAAAGCAGCTTTTGGCGATTTCCCTCTTGTGGGGGCTAGCCCGTGCTTCTGGTCGGCAGTTGCCCATTGCGATCGATACGCCTCTTGGACGGCTCGACTCATCTCATCGCAATAACTTAGTTGATCGTTACTTTCCCCAAGCAAGCCACCAAGTGCTTTTGTTTTCAACCGATACCGAGATTGGTAAAGCAGAGGTCAAACGACTGCGTGAGGCTGGAGCGATCGCCCGTGAATACTTACTGAAATACAATCACATTACACACCAAACCCAAGTAAAATCTGGATACTTCTGGTAAAGCCTATGGAACCTCCTGTTGAGCGAGTCCGTATTTCCCAAGCTGCCAAGGATCAATTGATCAAGCTCAAGCGCGTCACCAAGATTGACCAGTGGAATATTCTTTGTCGTTGGGCGTTTTGCCGCTCTTTGGTAGAGCCTACTCCACCGTCACCTGTCGCAATTCCTGCCGACAGCAATGTGGAGATGACTTGGCAGGTATTTGGAGGAGAAATAG
>JBAVRC010000404.1:0-7900 GCA_049694615.1 Thermosynechococcaceae cyanobacterium
AGTTCTTAACCCAATCTTGTCAAGCAGCACGATTGGGGTTTGATCCCCCCTCTTTGCTTCCCTTCCAGCATCCAACTCAAAACGCTCAAACCCTCATTGCTCTGTAGCGGGTGGGTCGATTACGCCGAAAGTGCGGGAGCCGTGCTCCAATTCGATGAAGCTGACTCTATTATTGGCAAGCGCTCTGATGTCAAAGATGCCCGCGATCGTTATGCCAACCAAGAAGTAGGGTATGTCTTGCAACGGCTGGAAAGTTATAGTGGGCTTGTCATTCTGACGACCAACTTGCCCAACGCCATGGATAATGCTTTTGAGCGCCGGATTCGCTTTAGCGTCAGATTTGAGATGCCCAACCCCGAGCAGCGAGCGGAGATCTGGCGACGTCTGTTGCGCAATAGTAAAGTTCCGGTTGAGGGACTCAATGCTCAACTGTTGGGTCAGCTTAACTTTTCAGGGGCTAGTATTCGCCTGATTGCTGAGAATGCATCCTTTGTGGCGGCTGAAGATAAAACTTCAGTGCAGCCGTCCCATGTGATTGCAGCAGCAAGAACGGAATCGCTGAAGCAAGGCCGGGGGCTGACTGACCGGGAGCTGCAAGGATGGCCTCGGTAAATGAATGCCTAGAGACTTTCATATCGGGAAGAAATTGACGCTGAATCAGGGCAGACTTGGCTTTCCGAGTGGCCGAAGATCAAACCTATACCAATGACCAGGGCGAGGCGATCGCCTTAAACACCTTTACTAAGATTTACCCCTCAATCAGATCGATTTAGTGATTGTCAGTGCAGTGATACGGGATTTAAGCGCTTTAGAGATCAAAGCGGCATAAAGGGAAGTTTTTAAAAAATCGTTATTGCGTCAAAGCCTTTAAAAACTGCTGCATTTCCTGGAGCAATCCCCCTTTCTTGGCTTGCACAGGCAAGACTTGCGCCAGAATTTGTTCCAATCGTTCTCCTTGCGGCAGGTCTGGTTCCTCGGCAATCAATTGATAGGCCACATCGGCATTGTCCCACCAGACCTGCCAAGACCCTGGATAGCTGCGAAAGACCGCACCCTTTTCCAAGGGGCGCAGAAAATAACAGGTTTCAATGGTCGACAGAAATCGCTCCCGCAATTGCCGAGCTGTATACCCAATTCCCACAATGCTCACATCCTGCAATTGCGGATTCAGCAAAATACAAGGGCGATCGCCTGCCATCCCGCAAATTTTCTCCACCACATTCACTTCGACTGGGGTGGGTGCAATAAACACAAATGCCTCATCCTCTGGCTGTACGGGCTCCAGTAACTCATTCACGCCTCGAATGATACAAGAAGGCATCTCGCCCCAATCTCGTCGTGCCAGGGCTGCTGCACCTGCATCCGCAAAAAAGACCTTAAATTGTCCCCCCAACTCTGGGAACAAATTCAGGTACTGCTGTGCCACAGGCATTGGTTTGAGTTCGGGAAACAAAAACTCGATTTGTAAACGCCGCCGTCCGTCGGCTAGTGCAGACCGAGTCGCCTCAACCGACTGGGCGATCGCAGCATCAAGGGTATCGGGAAGGGTCACGCGCCTCAATCCAAAGGGGTACTTTTGCATTATGCCTTACGGCAAGCCCCAAACTTGGCGTTGTTGCTCTAGCCATCCCTGCTGCTGCCATTGGCGAAGATTATGGTTCACCCATTGGCGTAAGGACTCGTACTGCACCCCTTTCGGCATCGCCATTCCCAGCGGTTGCACTGTGAGGGTCGTCGGCGCGAAAAAATACTGGGGTTGGCGACGGGCTAAAGCTGATAACACAAGTTGATCCCCAACAATAGCCTCAACTTGGCCGCTATCGAGCAACTGCTGGGCGGCGACATAGGAAGGGACGCCTTTCAAACGGGCTAGAGGTAGTCTGGACGGCAAATGAGCCAGAGTTACAGAGGGTTGCAACACAGCAATCGCCTGTCGATATAGCGTCTGCAATCCATTCCATTTCGGGTTTCGGGCCAGAATGCCCGTGCCATTGCGGTAATAGGCGTCGCTAAAGCTGACCTGACGCATTCGGGTTTCCGTGATGGTCACCTGGGCGATCGCCAAATCCACCGCGCCAGAAGCAACCGCTGCTAGTCGATCGACATTGCTCACCGGGGTTAAGCGTAGGGCTTGTTCTGAGCCGAAAAGGTCCATAGCCAAGCGTTTGGCCAGCGCAATTTCAAAACCTTGCCATGTACCCCGGTCATCTCGATAGCCGAGGGGGTAAAGGTTATCCTTCACTGCCACAATCAGATAACCCCGTTGGCGAATATCTGAGAGCGTTGCGGCCCAAAGACGGGTCGGAATGGCTGTCAGGATAGCACTGAGTCCAAGGGTACAGACGATGAGGGCCGTCCTCAATCCCGAATTCACAGCCTTAGATTCCTTCGGCGACGAGCAATTGCTCAAAGGCATCCCAATCCAACCCTTGTTGAATAAACTGTGGGCAAACCGGATTGTAGGGACCCACGACCCGATCAATTGAGAGAATCACGGCATCTGAGGGCAACATGGGAATATCGGGGTCAAAGGCCGTCTGCCGCATCAAGGAACTGGAATACCCCTTAAAGACCGTAATTTCATCGGGTTCTCCCCCCAGATCCACCTTAACCAGCAACACCTCTTGGGGATGGTTAAGGGTATATTGCTCCAGTCGTTTTTCAGCAGATGTCAACATAAGGGTTCAGGCTAAGGCAACGAGACATCGGTTAAAAGCCAGTGGCAGACCGACCTTGTTTGGCAAACCGCACCAAGAGAAAGTAACCCAGATACAACCCGTAAAAAACAAGCGCCATAATGGCGATGAAACCGAGTTTTTCGCCTTTGGTACTGGCGTGAAACAATGCTTTATAAAACAGGGATGGTTCTAGCCAAGCTTGACAGTCCGGTGCTGCGATAGCGATTTTGGAGGCACCACATTTCAAATAGGGGACCTGAACAAGGGCGGACACGCCACAGTAGACGGTTAAGGCCCAACGCCATGTATTTGTGGCTAGTTTCAGGAGACCGCGCCGATCTTCAATTTCCTCATTGAGGTCAATCCAAAACCAAAGGCTGACGGGAATCAGAAGCAGCGCCACGAAGCCTGTGGTAAACCCGATGGGCGTTTGGGACAGCATCAGATAGACCGAGATGGCCAATAGGCTCGCTACCCGCCAGTAAATGACCAGCAGATGGGTAATGGGTTTGGCTTTTTTGACAATGGACCAGACCAACAGCCCTAACGGGATGAGGACGCCAAACAAAACGGCCAGACGGGAATCTGTCCAAACCAGCGATCGCAACAAGTCAGGGGACATTCAATCGTAATAGCGCTACAGCCAAAATTTTACTCTCGATCCAGACCCTTTGACGGTTTCAGTCCCAGTTTTTTGGGGCTGGTCTGTGCAGAGGGTCGCAGTATTCTATTCTACAAGACCCTCAATGGCCTGAAGGGGTATGAACAAAAAACGCATTCTCAAAGTGGGTTTAGGTTTAGTGGCGGCAGGGTTAGCGGTACGCTTAGCACCCTACCTCGCTCCCATCCGGGCTCAGGATTTGGTCCAGAATGGTCAAGCGGTGACGTTTCTGGATCGCAACGGTCTCCCCTTAGGCACCCTTTTGAGCCGAGATCAAGACCATACCGCCGTGGTTCCCTTATCTGCCATTTCACCTCACTTTATCCAGGCCATTCTGGCGGCAGAGGACCGTCGCTTCTATCAACATGGGCCGTTGGACCTGCGGGCGATCGCCCGATCCACCCTGGAAGCGTTCCAGGCGGGGCGAATTGTCAGCGGTGCATCGACTATCGCCATGCAGTTGGCGCGGATGCTGGATCCAGGCTCGGCTGGGGTCGGGGGCAAGGTGCGGGAGGTCTGGACGGCTTGGCGTTTGGCCGCTGGGATGAGCCAATCCGATATTCTGGAAGCCTATTGTAACCGTCTGCCCATGGGTGGCAATATCTATGGCATTGAAGCGGCCTCACGGGTCTATTTTGGCGTTGCGGCCCAGGACTTGACGGTGGCTCAAGCCACTTTGCTGGCTGGGTTGCCCAATAATCCAACCCACCTCAATCCCTATTTTGATGCCTCTGCCCTGAAGGCACGGCAGGCTTACGTGTTGGATCAGATGGTGCGCGATCGCACCCTCACCCGTACCCAGGCGGATCGCGTCTATCAGGAGGGAGTGACCTGGCAACCGCGACAGCAAGGCATTTTAGCTGCGCCGCACTTTTTGTTTTGGGCCGCGAGTCAACTGCCTGACCCCCATCCGGCCCAAATTCGCACCACCTTGGATTTGCCCTTGCAGCAGTTTGCCGAAACCCAAGTGCGGCAATTGGTGCGATCGCTCGCCCCACACAATGTGCACCAAGCTGCGGTACTCGTGGTTGAAAACGCATCGGGGGCTGTATTGGCCTATGTGGGGTCGCCGGACTACTTTGCCCTGTTGCAGCCGGGACGCAACGACGGTGTGCAGGCGCTGCGCCAACCGGGTTCGGCCTTAAAACCCTTCCTCTATGCCTTGGCCTTGAACAACCGCACGATTCGCCCCAACACGATTTTGCAAGATGTCCCCACCTATTACGCCATTCCAGGGGCTAAGCTGTACAGCCCAACGGACTACAGCGAAACCTTTGCGGGTCCTGTGCGGGTCCGTTTGGCCCTGGCCAATTCCCTCAATGTGCCTGCGGTGAAGGTCTTGGAGCGGATGGGGGTGCCTACTTTTCTGGACTGGTTACACCGTTTGGGGTTTACGCATCTGGATCGTCCGCCGGAATACTACGGGCTGGGGTTAGCCTTGGGCAGCGGCGAGGTGAGCCTATGGGAATTGGCCCAAGCCTATCGGACGATGGCGCGGTTCGGCACCCAAACCCCCTTGGCGTTTACAGACAAGACCTTGGAGCAAAAATCCGCTCCTGCAAGGCTGTTGGGAAATCCCACCGATTGGGCACTGGTGGTGGATATGTTGAGCGATCGCTTTGCGCGGGCGCGGGCCTTTGGGGTGGAGTCGGTGTTGAGTTTGCCGTTTCCCACCGCTGTGAAGACGGGCACGTCGTCGAACTATCGGGATACGTGGACGGTGGGATTTTCGACGGAGTATACCGTGGCCACTTGGGTAGGGAATTTTAATGGCGCACCGATGCAAAAGGTCTCTGGGGTGACGGGGGCTGCACCGCTCTGGAATCGGATGATGTTGCACCTACATGAAGATCGCGAACCAGGGACGTTTGCCCCGCCCACTGAATTAGTCCGGCGTCCGATCTGTGCCACGACAGGTGAGCGACCGAACGCCAAATGTCTTTCGGTGGTCCAGGAATATTTTGATACAGCAGATTTACTGGCCTATGCCCATCCACCGGAGCCGACCCATGGGAAGTCTCGGAGTCCGGCTGATGCAGAAGCAGGCTCCCTCAAGATTGCGTTTCCCAAAGAGGATGATTATTTCATCTTGAATGGCACTGACCCGACAAGGTTGAAGGTTCAGCCATCTGGGCGGTTGGAATTTAAGTTGGCCCAGGCTTCAGACCAGTTAGCAGAGTGGCGTTTAAATGGCACGGTGATTGCGCGGCAGTCCCAAGCGTCGTTATTTTGGCCCATGCAGGAGGGGCAATGGACCTTGGAGGTGCGGAGTGGGGGAAAGGGCGATCGCGTTCATTTCCAGGTCCAAAAAGCAGAACCGCCTTCTGGTCTATCAGGATTTTCAGTACGCTAGTAAGATTGACTTTAGCACCTGTTGCACTTCAGATTTGAATTGGCGCTTCAACGGCTACGCCACGATGACGTCCTCTCAAGGAGGCATCTTAATGAAACCACGAAGACTGAATTGGTATTTGGCGATAATACTTGGTGTAGGTGTTTTGGCGAGCACGACCCCGGTGTCGTCCGCCCCTGTTCCCGCGCGCGCTCCTGCGGGGGGCGGGGCACTCTTGGACAAAAACTCAGGCTCGAATGCGTTTGGATCTATAAGGCGGATATGCTCGTTCAAAACGGTGGGTGACTATGTGCATGTTTCCAACAGCGCGTTCGAAGCGTCTGGACACGGCTGGTGGAGAAATATTAATTGCCCCGCCACTTTGGCGGTTGTTACTGTGCAATTGCAGGAATACTACAGTGACGGTAGCTGGAGAAATAAAGGTACATTGGGCAGGTCGACGGTGCGTTCGGGGGGTGGCAGTGGGAATCGAGCTACTGGGCGAGCAGGCTGCAACAATAGGGGTGTGGTCGGCTGGCGTAGCGTCATCGATGTCGATTTAATCGGCGTAGCCGACGACCCAGGCAAGCTCATTACACCGGCTCGAAACATTCCATGCACACGGTTGTAACGGGGTGTATCAGGAGAGCGACGACTTAAGTGCCAGGCCCAGCAGCTTCTTAAGTGCCAGGCCCACTAGCACCATGTATGTAGCCATGCACGGTGAGATGATATTGCATCCATGGCGTGATCTCGCGGCTGACTCAGATGCCTATAGTCTTTTTGTCGCCAGATCATCCGCGATGGGATGGCTCACTGAGTCTGTGGAGAACGCATCAGGCGGATTCTGGGGCATGAATGACGCGGGGCAGGATACGGGCACAGCATCTATGATTTCATGTGAAGCCTGGTTTCAAGTGTCGTTGACTAAACCCATTTCTGCTGGCCAACCATTGCCTATGCAGCCGTTTCTTTCCTGTGCTGGCCATGTCGTGGCACGCCTGGGCACGATGCGGTTGCAGGCAGCTCAGGTTCTGGTGCCGCTTCAGGACCTTTCCGGGCCGGCGAACGACTCATCACGTATTATGGATGGTGTGGGGATGCTGATGGGGGATGCCGGGTGGTTCGTCGACGCTGACCCGCAACTCAAAAGCTATATTCGAGTAACGTTGGACGGCGGACAGAATCCCTCGATCCGCTTGGCCGCACCCGATGTACTCCAGTGGCTGCGGCGATTCAAGCAGGATGTTTTCTCGTGTGACTTGTCTACGTTGCCGGATGATGACCGCGTGGTTCTACCGGGTATAACCGACGAGCTTTGGGCTGGTCCTAGTCAGCACCGAATCACCTTCGAAGGAATTCTCATCGAGTGGTCCATGGATGCTTTGGGCTGGCTAAGCGCTTTTTTGGCAGAGGGCTTCGCCCATTTCGGAGTCAGCACGCCGTTGATGTTATCCGTCGCCCGAAAATCGATGGACCCAAGATAAAGCGTTGATTGATGGACGCTGAGCACTGGTTCAGCATTATGGGAAAAATCAACGAAATGCCTTTAGGGGAAGAGTTCCGACGATTTGTCTCTAAAAAGGCTATGATTCTTATATTTCAATCGTTTGGAGCTATTTATCCCATACGACTGAACCAGTGCCCGTGTCCTACCACTTCAGTAAATTAAACTGTTCCATATCCACCGTATCGCGGTTGCGATAAATCGAGAGGATAATGGCCAAACCCACAGCGGCTTCTGCCGCCGCCACTGTAATCACAAAAACTGCAAACACCTGACCATTGAGCGATTGGCGATCTAAAAAATTAGAAAACGCAATTAAGTTTAAGTTAACCGCATTGAGCAATAGCTCAATGGACATCAGCACGCGCACAGCATTGCGACTGGTCACCAGGCCAAAGATTCCAATACAAAACAATGCCGCTGCGATGATTAAGAAAAATTCCAAAGGCATAGGAGTTTTAGTCCGTCATGGAAACAATTAAACAAAACCAAAGTTCATCAGGCCACTGGCTCGCGGGGGCGTTCGGGCAACTCTAAAACCGGGGCAGGCATTTCGCCCACAATCGCCTTTTCTTCCCCAAAGATGGTTTCGCGACGCGCCAAGACAACCGCGCCAATCAACGCCATCAAGAGTAAAATAGAAGCCAATTCAAAGGGCAGCAAGTAGTCGCTGAAAAAATGTTCGCCCATCGTTTCAATGGGTGAACTGGGCAGGATTGCAG
>JBAVRC010000405.1:0-8369 GCA_049694615.1 Thermosynechococcaceae cyanobacterium
CCCTAAGCGTCGTTCGACTACCACACTGTGGAGGGTAGGATGGACCAGCGGCACCTGCATGACAAAAAGACATTCGGATCCCATTGCGGTTTGCCAATCCCCGATCGGATCGCAGCGCAACATTGGATTAAGCCATTGGTGCATCAGATCTCGATCCGTAATAGTCTGGTCTACGATGGGGACGGATGCATTGATGCGAATGGATTGCTCAAAAACCTGCATGGGATTCATCATCAAAGCGCGATTCGAATAAGGACTCGAAACAACTCATGAATGCTCTTTCCATCCCCACCTGGGTGATTCATATTTCTAGCGTTATTGAATGGATTGCAGCTATTTGGCTGATCTGGGTCTATGCCGAGGTTGACAATAATACCACTTGGCGCTGGCTCTCTGTGGGCATGTTACCTGCCTTAATCAGCGCTATGTGCGCTTGTACCTGGCACTTTTTTGACAATGCCCCCCATCTGGAATGGTTGGTGTTGCTGCAAGCTACGATGACAGTGGTTGGCAATACCACAATGTGCGGTGCAGCATGGCTCATTTGGCGTTCAGCCCAACCGCCTGCGCTTTAGTTTACAGTTCAATCTTCATGACAAAAGATACGCTCTTTGCACTTTCGCTCTTTCCCTACTTAGGGTTTCTTTGGTTTCTCACGCGATCGCGGCAGGTGCCTCGTTTGGCACTGTGGGGATTTTATATGACGCTGGTCTTCGTGGCCGTTACGATTCCGGTGGGCCTTTATACCCAAAAGGTGCTGGGCCAATCCCTCGCCAACGTCGATCTGTTCCACGGTGGGGCAGAGTTTTTTTTAACCCTGGCCAATATTATGGTGGTTTTAGGGTTTCAAACCGCGATTTGGCAGCGCAAGTCCCCTCCCTCACAGCCTTAAGCATTGCCGTTCAATAGACAGGAATGGCTACCTTTTGGGCTGCTTCCTGACACACCGCTTTTAAGGCATCCATCGCTTGCTCAATGGCCTGAGATAATTGTGTCCAAACCGCTGGCGCATCGGTCATCGTCCCCGCTTTGCCCAACTGTTCTAAAGTCCGGCAATGTTGGGCCACCTGCACTGCACCTAAATTTAGGCTCCCGGAACGCAAGGCATGGGCCGCCTGTCGCAGGGCCTCTGGATCGGACTGGGCGATCGCCGCTTCAATAGCCCGAATGCGTTGCGGAACATCGGCTAGGTAGGTGTCTACAATTTCTTGCAGCAAATCTGCGGCCTGATCGGGATCAACCAATTGGCAAATGCCCACTAAAATAGAGCGATCTAAAATTGGTTCCATCTCCTCCGGCGGAGAAGGCGGTTGCAGGGTAGGCGTCGGTTGGGTCCATTGTTGAAGGACCCGTTGTAAATCTTGAATGCGCAGCGGTTTGGACAAATAGTCTTGCATCCCGGCCTGCAAGCACCGTTCGCGATCGCCCGTCATGGCATAAGCCGTGAGTGCAATAATGTAGGGGCGGGCCGCAAGCGGCCACTCTCGACAAATCTGTTCCGTGGCCGTAATGCCGTCCATTTCTGGCATTTCGATATCCATAAGGACCAAGTCATAGGTCTCGCAGCGCAGGGCTTGTAGGGCTTCAACCCCATTGTTGGCCACCCCGCAGGTATAACCCAATTGCTTCAGCATGGCTTGCGCAACGGTTTGATTCACGGGATTGTCTTCGACTAATAAGACTTTGAGGGTGGTGGGGCTCAAACTGGCCGTTGGCAGCGGACGGACTTCTACAGTCGCTGGCAGCGACGCTACCGCTAGAGGGGCGATCGCAGCAACCTTGGCCACAAGGGTAAAGTAAAAGGTTGAGCCTGGGCCTGAGTCAGGATGCGCGGTCTTTGCCTGGGTCTCGTTGAGTTGACAAAATCCAGGTTGCCAGTTGTGGGGTAGGTCGCCATTGGCATGGTCCATACTGACAAACCAGAGCTTACCCCCCATTAAATGCACCAGTTGTTGGCTGATGACCAGGCCCAGACCCGTCCCACCATATTTGCGAGTAATGGAGGTATCAACCTGGCTAAAGGGCTGAAATAGGCGTTGTTGTTGTGCGGTCGGAATGCCGATCCCTGTGTCTTGAATCATGAATTGGAGTTCAGATTGTTGCGAGAGCGGATCCAGTTCATTGACCGTAATCTGGATAACAACGTGACCCGCATCCGTAAACTTCACCGCATTACTCACCAAATTGATGAGAACTTGTCCCAACCGATTCACATCGCCTTCAAGCTGTAACGGCACATCCGGCGCAATAAAGAAATGAAGGGTCAGACCTTTCTCAGCGCATTTCGGTGCAAACAGATCTAAGGTGGATTGCAAACAAGCTTCCAAGTTAAACGGTCGCGCTTCCAGTTGGAGTTTGCCCGACTCAATTTTAGATAAATCTAAAATATCGTTTAGTAAGGTGAGGAGCGTTTCGCTGCCGTTGCGCACAATGGCAGCATATTGGCGCTGTTCGGACGAGAGTTCGGTCAAATGCAATAAATCCAGGGTGCCAATAATGGCATTCATCGGTGTGCGGATTTCATGGCTCATCATGGCCAAAAACTCGCTTTTCGCCCGACTGGCTGCCTCTGCCGCTTGTTTGGCTTCTGCTAAAGCCTGGTTTTGCTGACTCAGTTGCTTTCGATGGGTGGTTTCTTGTTCCAAGAGTTGGGCTTGGGCCAGAGCAATGCCAACCTGGGCCGCCACGGCTTCCAGGAGTTCAATCTCATCGGGTTGCCACAGGCGAATGCGATCGCATTGATGCAGGGCTAAAACCCCATTGGGCTTGCCCTGATAGGAGGTGCGCACCGCCATCATCGACTTAATGGCTAGGTCTTGGCACAACGGCTGTAAGTCTTCAAGCAACGGGTCGGTCTGGACATCATTGGAGACAACGGCGGTATCTTGACCGAGAACCGTTAAAATATGCAGATTATCCGAGATCGACATATCCTGGCCCATTAATGACTTGGACCCCTGGGAAAGGTACTCCGCCACGCAAGAGATTTGGAAATTGGCTGGGTCGCTAAAGGTATGAATCAGGCAACGATCAACCCGAAAGACCTTACTCAGCTGATCGACGGTGTTTTGGAAAATAAACTGGGCATCCAAACTTTCGCGAACTTTCTGGGTAATTTGTTTCAGCAGAATCGTCTGTTTTAGCTGTTTTTGCAAAACGGTTTGATACTGCTGTCGCTCCATCTCGCTGCCAATCCATTGCGCCATGAAGTGCAACAAATTTTTTTGGTGAGCCTGAAAGGGTTCGCTAACAGGGGTCTCGCTCCCAAAACACAATAAGCCATAGACTTGGGTCCCAATCATGATCCGGATACTGAACCATGCGATGAAACGGACGCTACTGGTTGGCGCGAGGGCTAAAACAGTGAGTGGCTCGTTGTTGAACAATTCCTCAGGGTCAGTGAGTTGCTCATAGGCGATGGGTATGTCGTGGGTCGCACTCAGCGTACATAATTCTAAAAAGGCTCTGTCGAGGCTAATGGTCGGTTTGGCTGCTTCTGTCGATAATGCCACCAACCGATCAGGGGTTAAATACTCCTGGGCCACCAGCTTGGGGAGATCGTCGGTCCACTCGCACAACAGGCCATGCTCTAGACCGAACCAGTCGCACCCCATTCGGAGTAAGCGCTGCAATCGTTCTGGGAAATGAATATCTCGGGCCGCAATGACTTCATTGAGCAGGCGATCGCGCTGTTGTAGTTCGAGTTCGATGCGTTGATGCGTCGTAATATCGATGGCAAATAGATAAATGGTATTGCCGTCCGGTTGCTGACGCAGGGTGACGTCAAACACCTGACCTTCAATGACCACCGTCTGCCGCAGTTGATCCAGATCGCACTGCTGTAAAACAGGCCATAGCTTTGACAGCAAGGGATGAGCGAGTTCCTTTTTTTTGAGATCGGGAAACCGCCGACTTGCGGCTGGATTCAGGTAGGTAATCGCGCCCTGACGATCCAGTTCCAGGGTCGGATGGGGGAGAAAGTCGGCTAAAGCGGTCAGATGCTCTGCGGTGGTTCGGCCAAAATCTACCCAGGGAGAAGCGTTGCCATTCTCCATTGCTTTGAGCATTCCATCTGCCCAAAGGTCTTCCAGTGGGTCTGGACTCGCAACCGCTTCATCTCCACCGAAAGGCGCAGCCACCATAAAGTACTGTGCCCGGATCTGCTGATCGAACTCGATGCGATCGCCGTCATGCAAATCCCAAGACAGGCAGGGTTCATGGTTGATCAGGATGCCATTGGTGCTGCGTTTTCCCTCTAAGTTGCCGTCTATTAGCCGAAACAGACTGCGATCCGGTCGATGCGGGTCTGGAAGTCTCAGAAGAACCGCATGTTCGCGGGAGATTGCCTTGGAGTGCAGGACAATGGAACTTTTAGGATCTCGGCCAATGGTATAGACATCTGCGTCCAACGGGGTCGTTCGTTTCCCCAAATGATCGTAAATGACAAGGAGATGGCGAACTTTGCGCCGTTCTTGGCTGTCCATAGGGTTCAAAGCGTTCTCTAGCCCAAAAAGGGTCAAAAACGGTTTCTTTACAGAATACCGTCATCAGGGTTTACCTGATTTGATCATTCCCTTTTTGCACCGTTTTCAACGCTGCCAACCCTTTAAAGACTTTTAAGATAACTGAGTAAATCGGCCATTTCCGAAGGACTAGCCTGAAATTTGGGCATTGGCGGTGTTTTGCCGCTGATCACTTGCTGCACCAGGCTCAATTGCGATCGCCGATGGGCAACCCCACGCAAACTTGGACCCACCTTTCCTTCGGCCAAGGTCCCGTGACAACCGGCACAGTTTAACTGAAAAATGGAATGGCCTCGATTCGCATCGCCCTGCAGCACAAAGACTTGCTGGATATAGGGATCCATGCGTTGCCAGTAATAGGAACCAATTGCAATCAGAATAGCGATCGCCGAGAGCGCCAGCACTATGAGGACTACCCGTTGCAGATTGACCGCAGCGGAGAGCGTTTGCGGCTCTTCCACAGTTGTTCGCTCCCAAAATTACGTATGAATGCAACATAACATCTCGATTAATAACATATCGTAAAGTTTTGAATCGTCCCAGCGTCGCTGGCACACCTGTTCTCCTTGCGACAGCTCAGCGCCATCCAGGTGCTTACAGTGGTGGTGGGCAGATAGGGTTCAGCAATTCAATGGTGCAGGTTTTTGTATATGGCACCCTTAAACCGGGCTATGCCAACTATGACGATTACTGTGGCGATCGCATTCGATCCGCGCAGAAAGCACAGGTGCGCGGAAAACTGTTCGATTTGCCCTTGGGGTATCCGGCCCTGACGGTGGGAGAACAATGGATTGCAGGGTATTTGCTCTGTTTTGCCGATGACGGTTGTTTGATGCGACTGGACAAACTCGAAGACTATTGTCCAGATCGCCCGGTTGCCGAAAATGAATACCAGCGGGAACGGATTGACGTGTTCGATTTGCAACAGCGATCGCTGGGTGTGGCTTGGGTTTATCGAATGACGCCCGCTAAAGTGCAGCAGTTGGGCGGCAAATGGGTTGCAAGCGGGGAATGGTTTGGATCCCTATGAACGGTACTCCCCGTCAGATTTGGGACGTATCCCGCTCGATAAAGCTGCGTCCGGCAGCCATGGCCGCACTACAGGTGTCATAAAATTCGCCATCGCTAAAAACATCGAAGTTGGCGCTTAACACCCAACAGCGGTAGACCAGCGCCTGGGAGCAACTAATGCCGACCACCCAACCTGGAAACGCCGAAACCTGAGCAACCGATTCTTGTTTCATGGACGGCTCACCACCCCTTCCCAGCATGCGAATATAGAACCACCCTATACTAACCGGGGTCGATTTGGCAGTAAAGGGAAACGGTTTATTGGTTTCAGCAGCAATGCGGTTACCTCAATCCCCCAACCATTGCGAAATGAATGCCAAAGTCGATGATTGTTTAGGAGCGATCGAGGCTGTTCGCTACACATCTGCCAACTTTTCTGCAACTGTCCCCATATCGAGGGCTAGGAACCGATCAACAGACTGATACATTCAATAGATTGGAAACTTCGGATCGCAATTGGTTTTATGAAACCCCAAAGCTTTAGCGAGACCCTCATAACTAGGATGGATGATTAACGTATGCATGTCCCATAAATTGGGAAAATCTTGTTTCATTTTGCCTAAAGTTTGTTGCGCATCCTGGAGAAATTCGACTTGATACGGTTGACGATACTGATGCTCAATGACCCAACTGCGAACAAAAACCGAACGACACTGTTCGTCGCCCGGTAAAGCCAGTTCAAAGGGATCGACCTCTGCAACTTGACTTAAATGGAGGGCTTGACTGGGCGGACTAAAAAACTTAATTTCCGAATCTCGATGGGTGGGATGCAACGCATAAAACCCCACCGGATGCTGGTTATCGCAATGGCGCAGAACCCGCATGCCCGTCGCGTAGCGATCGCCCCAGTCGCGCAAAATATTGGCAATGCGATAGGGTGCAGCCTCGATGGTGCGATTGAGCCAGTGGTAATTGTTCGCTAACAGATTGGCGACCGGAATTGCATCGCAACGCGGGTCGAACTCATCCGGCTCAACGCGAACGCAAGGTTCGGCACTGGCTTGACTCAATAAATCCGACAGCGCTTGGACTTCAATTTGGGTACAGTTCCCGTCGAACTGTTTGCGAATAAAACCGAGGGACGCCAACTTATCGAGCATCATGCCCGCCGAGCGATCGCTGCCCCGTTCGCGATCGCCGTAGAACAGTGCCGCTGCTTCATTGCAGCTACAAGGCACCCATCCTTGCGGAAACGTTAATTCAGGCAATGGCGGCTTTAGAACCGCCTGACGCATCCGCGCGTCTTTCAAAAATAAATAAAGCCAAAGCCGCAGAAAACACTCCGCCCGCCAGCGCGTCATCCCCACTTGCCACATTAGTAACTCGATGTATCGCCGATATTGTGTTGGAGATAACCAATGGTCCAACGGTTCAAAACAAAACGGATCCGGCATAAGCGTTAAGCGTCGGCAGAAACAGTCTTTTTGGCATCGACGCTATCAATGTCGACTATATCAAATTCTTCCTAAAACTTCGCCCTACTTCGATCACCTTCCATCGCCTGCACCGCAGATACAGGCGACTCGCCCTGCTCATTCTCATTGCCGCAGTGCAGGTTCCATGATGGCACCATGAGTTCTGCGCCAAGCCAATGCCGACGCTTTATCAATACAAACCAGCCTTTCAAAATCGACTGCGGCCCCTGGTTCGCGGTTTGGCGCAGCAGGGGATTTCCCCCAATCAAGTCACGATTGCGACCCTGGCGTTGTCCGGGATCATGGGCACAACGATCTGCATTTTTCCTCAATCGCCAGTCGTCTTGCTGACGCTGCCCGTCGTCTTGAGCGTGCGGATAGCCCTCAATGCCATGGACGGTCTCTTGGCCCGCGAATATGGCCAAACGACTCCGCTCGGCGCAATCCTCAACGAAATTGGGGATGTCTTTTCGGATATCGCGCTCTATTTACCCTTGAGCCTAGTCCCCGGAATTTCGGCTCCCGCAATTGCGGTCATTGCCGTTCTGGCCCTCTCGACCGAACTGACCGGAGTACTCGGATGGGCGATCGCCCGGACCCGGCGTTACGACGGCCCCATGGGGAAACCCCATACGGGTCGCCCTTGGGCAATGCGGCTGCGCTTCTGGGAATTGACCCGACATAGATTTGTTCAAAAATAATTTTGGATGGCTATAGTGCCGTGGGCAAATCTTCCAAAATCGCCAATTTTTGTTTTGCTAGCTTTAGATTTTTCTAAAGGAGAACTGCCATGATTTCGAGTCAATTCTTCATGCTTCCTTTCTATGTTTCTGCGCCAATGCCATTACCGACGGATGGTGCTCCTGCTAACCGTTTGTCGCCTTCTTGTACGGATCTAGCTGCTTGTCCTCCTCAGCAAGTTGCGGCCAAGATCGACATCGACTCGGCAACTGGATTGCCGATCGCCGATGGCACAAACTGGGTTCGCAGCAAAGACGAACTTTGGTCGATTCCGGTTTTGGTAAAAGATAGTGCGGGGGACTACACTGCCGTGCTAGATCGCAAGCGGCAAGAAGGTATAGGCGGTGTGGAATTTTCCAGTCCTGCCGCCAAGATTGGGATGGTTAGCAATTGGAGCCGTCGAACCCTGAGAGTGTCTGCGACAGGCTTACGTCAAACCTGTTTTTATTTCATTTGTAGCAAACAATTGCCGCTGATTTCGGTGGAGGATATCGAAGTCAAGGTGGGCGATCGCGTGTTTCATCCGCAGCCTGGAGACGGAAAACTTCAATCCTCTTCCGCTGATAATAACGAGATTAGTCGGTTTCAAATTAGCGACTCCCTTGCCGCTGCGCTACGC
>JBAVRC010000406.1:0-1965 GCA_049694615.1 Thermosynechococcaceae cyanobacterium
GTGACGATGTTATTTATCTTGACCAAGTCCCCGATCATGAATATTGCTTCACCCCTATCTGTTGACAAACTAGAGTCACACCTATATTCGCCCAGTATTTTGCGTGCTTATGTTCGCCATGTTTTGGCCGAGACGCGCACCAATAAATACGCACCGGAGCAAGCCCTGGAGATGATGGAGCGAGCACTGGCCGCCCAAAAATTGCTCTGGAAATTGCGAGACGAAGAAATTACCGCCCAACTTATCCCGATCTCATGGGACAGCTTCCCTACGGGGATGCGGATTTGCTAGGTACTGGCGTGGGTTTGTCGCTGGTTGGTGTAGGTGGTGCGTCACCATCCTGGAATAAACGTGCTGGTTTTTTGCTCAACAATGCAGCACCCGTTTGGGGGTCGTCCGCCGGGAAAATCGATCGCACCCGTTTGACCACCGAAATCATGTAGTCATAGTCAGGTGGTGGCTCAGTCGGAATAAAGCCCGTTTCCTGCGCGATCGCGGAAGGCGTTTCACTTAAAATTTTGCGGACGGATTCTTGAAAGGTGCGATCGACCTTGGGACTCAATAAAATCGAACCCGATGGCACCGCCCGATTGTCCTGGAAGACCACCCGAAATTCCGTTTGCGGAATCTGCCGCTTGATTGTGTTGAATTCTTCTAGGGAAAGGGCACCGGCATCGGCTTTGCCCTGCGCCACCGCCTCTAGGATGGACTTGGGCGTAGGAGAAACGACCAATTCCGCTAGCGTCAAGCCATACAGATTAAAAATGGGGAAATAGTATCCGGTGGCCGATCCAGGTTGGCTGATGGCGAGGCGTTTGCCCACCAGCCCCGTTTTATCCTGGATACTGCTGCTATTGGGCACCACAATGACCGATTTGAGGTTATTCACACCGATCAAAGGGAAGAGGGAAATGTATTGATATTCCGAAATGGCGATCGCGGCTAATCCCGGTGGCGCAAACACCAACGACCAGGCTTGGGCTTTGAGCCGCTCTAGTGCCTTGGCTTCGCTAAAGGCGGGTTCGAGCTGGACAATCGCCTTGAGCTGCTCGGCTAAATACCGATCGAAGCGGTCATAGGTATCTGCGATCGTCTGCGTTCCGGCATCGTAGCTCACCGTGCCCACCACAAACTGATCGCGGCGCAATTTCTGAGAGGCTGTACAGCCTGACAAAAATAAGAGCGTTAAAAACAGACGACGGGAATAGAGCGAATTATTCAGATTCATGACCGTTGCAGCTCAGTAAGATGTTTGTGATGAGCCTCTACCCCAATCATGCGATCGATCATGCAATCACGGCAAACGATTCTAGACATATTTTCAACTTTTCTCCGGTTTGAGGGCGATGCGGCGCAGGGTTGGTTGACGGATGCGCGGCTGCGTCGCAACATGCAAACCTGCCTCGATCGCAGCAATGCAGCCGATAGCTCAGAGGACTTTTGGGCGTTGTACTGGCATAAGTCTTGGCAGGCCGATCGGCCTGCGGTGGCCATGGCGCACCTATCCGCCTACTTACAGGAAACCTGCTATTGGGCGGCGCAAAAGCTGGCGATTAATCTATCGGGGGGCGAATCGATCGCGGATTTTTTTCAAATGGCGATTTCTCGTGTCGATCGGGTGCTGAAAAATTTTAATCCCCAACAGAGCAGCAGCCTGAAGCGGTACGCCAGCCTTTCATTTAGCAATGTGATTAAAGATACCTTGCGAATGCGGCAGGAAGTGGAGATTTGTACGGATTGGGCCTTACTGCACAAAGTCAGCCAGAAAAGATTTGTCGAAGCCTTAAGAAACCAAGGACTCACTCCAGCCATCGTAGCGGAATATACCTTGGCTTGGCATTGTTTTCAAACCCTCTATGCCCCCAGTAGTCCCCAGGCCGCCCGCAAACTGATTAAGCCAGAATCCAGCGTTTTTGAGCGGGTGGCCGAGATGTATAACCACGATCGGCTGGCTCAATTGGGCAC
>JBAVRC010000407.1:0-2430 GCA_049694615.1 Thermosynechococcaceae cyanobacterium
GACCTGTTCAATCTGGAGGGACGACCCACCTTCAACTGGCAAGATCGACCCATTTCGGTCGCTTGGTTATCCGATTTACTAGAACTGCCGGTGCAATCCCCAAACAGTCTTAGTGTCGGCAGTCAGAATGCAGCACTGTCCTGCGTCATCCTCAAAGTGGGCAAGACCTATTTAGGTCTTTTTGTCGATGCCCTCCTTGAACAGCAAACGTTGGTCCTCAAACCGCAAAGTAAACTCTTGAAGCGGATTCGGAATGTGATGGGGGCCGCTCTTTTGGGCAGCGGCGAGATCTGTATGGTCCTGAATCCCCAAGACTTGGTCAAATCGGCGCTCAAAGCCAGCGGTAGCACGGCGATCACTGAACATCTTGCTGAGGTAAAAACCAAAACAAAGGTCCTGCTCGTTGAAGATTCCATCCCGATCCGCACGCAAGTGAAACGCATTCTGGAAGGCGCGGGCTATGACGTGACGGCTGCTGTTGACGGATTAGATGGGTTCAATAAGCTCAGAAATAGCGCCTTCGATGCCGTTGTTTCCGATGTTGAAATGCCCAATCTTTCAGGGCTCGAACTCACCAGCCGCATTCGTCAGTATGCCGAATACGAAGAGTTGCCGATTATTCTGGTCACGACCCTAGCGAAGGAAGAAGATAAGCGTCGCGGTGCAGATGCAGGGGCGAATGCTTACCTCACCAAAGGTGACTTCGATCAAAGTTTACTTTTGAATACCCTAAGGAGGTTTGTCTAAAACACCGTTTCGCAATTTGCCTAAAGGCGATCGCACCGATAACCACTCGCTAAAACTTGAAAGGATTTATATTAATCATGCCTACTGCACCCATCAAAGTTGCCCTCGTTGAAGATTCCATCGTTGCCCTTGAAATCATGGAACGTCTTCTCAGAACTGCCCCCGAAGTTGAAGTGGTGGGAACAGCTCGGGATGGCAAAGAAGGACTGGCGATGATTGCCAGAACCCAACCCGATGTCATTTGTACAGACTTACAAATGCCCGTCATGGATGGACTAGAGTTCACCAAGGAAGTTATGAAGAACTTTCCTCGTCCCATTCTCGTGGTGAGCAATGCGGTACAGCCCAATGATGTCGACAATATCTACGGCTTAATGCAAGCTGGAGCACTCGATTTCTTCCCCAAACCGACGACAGGTGTCCCTAGCGATTATGAAAAACTCAAGTCTGCCTTAGTCACCAAAATTAAGGTGCTTGCTAGCAAAAGAGTGTAAGGCAGCTCAACCCCTAACTCCCTGAAGATTCTAGAAAGGACAAGTACATCAATGGCTTGTCCTTTTACTTTAAATCGAAGGGAGTTTATTCAGCCCCAACCTGTTCATCGATGGATCGTCCTTTAGATTGATTGCCATGTCCTCCCCTCCGATCAAAGTTTTTTTGGTGGAAGATTCTCCCGTTGCGCTCAAAATTTTAGAGAATCTTTTGGCTGAGTCAAGCGATATCAGCGTCGCTGGTACTGCTTGTAACGGAATTGAAGCCCTGGATAAAATTCCCAAGGCCCAACCCGATGTCATTTGTACGGACCTGCTGATGGGGAAAATGGATGGGCTGGAGCTCACGCAACAGATCATGGCAAAATACCCTCGACCGATTTTGATTATTAGTCAGGCGGTGGAAGGGCATACTTCGGACATGGCCGTGCGCTTGCTGAAGGCAGGCGCTATAGACATCTTTGCCAAACCTAAATCGGGCTTGGAGGAGGATTATAAAACGGCTCAAACGGCCTTGATTCATAAAATCAAAATCCTAGCTGGCGTGAAAGTGTTTACCAAGCCGATTAAACCCGCGCTAGTTTATCCACAATCTTCCTCTCTGGCTCAACCCCTACCCCCTTCAATCCCTGGCGCTTATAAGATTCTGGCGATCGGTGCTTCAACAGGCGGCCCGCAGGCTATCCAAAAGATCCTAGGACAATTGCCCGCTCATTTCCCGCTGCCTGTGGTTTGTATTCAACACATTAGCGAGGGATTTTTAGCCAGTTTGGCGAACTGGATGAATTCAGAATGCGCATTGACGGTCAAAATTGCTGAAGAGAGAGAATCTTTACAGCCCGGACAGGTCTATTTCGCACCGGAGAAGCATCATCTATTGATTGATCGCTACGGTTGTTGTTTTTATTCTCAGGCTGCTCCCGTAGGCGGTCATCGCCCCTCAATCGACATGACTTTCGAGTCTCTCGCGCAGGTCTATGGGAAGGGAACCATTGCTGCGTTGCTGACGGGAATGGGTCGGGACGGAGCCGATGGGCTGAAGGCGATCGCCCAGATGGGTGGCTTGACCATTGCCCAAGATGAAGCCAGTAGCATCATCTATGGAATGCCACAAGAAGCAGTTCGTTTGGGGGCGGCTCGCCAAGTGCTCGACATCGATGCGATCGCCCCTTTTATCTTGAAATCTCTGAAA
>JBAVRC010000408.1:0-3731 GCA_049694615.1 Thermosynechococcaceae cyanobacterium
AGCTGACCGACGCCGCTCACTTGAATCACCGTTTCTGGCGTCAGACTGAGTGGTAAGGTCAGTCGCAAGGGTTTGGGCAGCTTAATCTGAAAGTGTTCGGTTGCCAGTCCCACCCTCAAGTACTTCAGCTTGGGACCGTCGTACCCAAACCCCAGGAAACGTCCCTCAATATTGAACTCAAACGGTTGACCGTTGCCAGAGGGTTTCATTGTCAACTCCTAATTTGCAGAGATTGGGCTAAGCTAAGCGTCGAGCCTCAAAGGTTTTGGGCAGATTGAGAGGTTCGTCTAGATCGGTAATGGCTAATTCCCAGCCATTGGCAAGGGTAAAAATCTTACCGTCCTCGACAATGGTTTCTTTGACAACTTCTTCTTCGAGATCTTTTTTGGCCACGTAGGCGACCAAGTGACCCACAGTATTGTGGCGCAGCATGACTTTCATGAGAGGCTCTCCGCGAGTTCGAGTTCTTTTGTGCGACAGCCGACGACGTAGCCTTTTTCGATGAAATGGACGGCGTAGATATAGGAGCTTTGTAAAAAGGTACCAATGCTGACCACATAGCCCACTTCGCCCTTTTTAGCGAGGGTTGCACCAATCTCCTGACCGGGGAAGGTGCCGTCGTTGCGAATTAACTTACGCACGCGCACCTTTTGGCCGATATCGAAGCAGGGCGGAGCATCGATTTCGATTTCATCGGACTGCATGGGAATACCTCTGACGATGGGCTAAACTCAACAGTTCATCAACAGTTAGGCTACGTTTGGCTGCCATAGAATGCTCCCGCACAGCTTCGAGGACCGATTGGGTTTCGGTGGGGTCAAGCTGGACGCCATGGTGTTGGAGGAGCTGGGAAATGAGATGCCGCCCGGAATGCTTGCCGATCACAAGGCTGCGCTCCCAACCCACTTCTGCGGGGTCGAAGGGTTCGTAGGCAACGGGATTTTGCAACACGCCATGGGCATGAATCCCGGACTCGTGGGCAAAGGCATTTTCGCCCACCACGGCCTTCCAGGGGGGCACGGGGCAATTGGAGGCAGTGGATACCAGTCGCGAGAGGTCTAACAGGCGCTGGGTTTCAATCTCAATCGGGAGATGGTAAATCCGTTTGAGCGCCATCACGACTTCCTCTAGGGCTGCATTCCCGGCCCGTTCGCCAAGACCGTTCACGGTGGTATTCACCGACTGTGCGCCCGCTTTAAGACCCGCTAGGGCATTGGCTGTCGCCAGTCCCAGGTCGTTATGGGTATGCATCTCAACCGGAATCGACAGGGCAAAGACCAGTTGCCGCACTTTGTGGTAGGTGGTTAGGGGATCGAGAATCCCGACGGTATCGCAAAAGCGGAACCGAAAGGCACCCCATTCCTGAGCCGATTGGGCCACATCGAGCAAGAAGTTCTCGTCTGCTCTTGAGGAATCTTCGCCGCCAACCGCAACGGCCAGACCGCGATCGCAGGCAAACTGCATGACCTCGCGCAGACGTGCGAGCATGACACGCCACTGACCGTGGAATTTAGCGGCAATTTGAATTTCAGAGACCGGGACTGAAATATGAACGCGCTTGAGTCCGCAGGCAATGGACGCCTCGATATCGGAGCGAACGGCCCGGTTCCAGCCCAACAGTTGCGCCTTCAGATCGAGATCGACCACAGCGCGAATGGCATCCATTTCGGTGCGACCCATGGCGGGGATGCCGACCTCCAATTCCTGGACCCCAATGGCATCCAGGAATTGGGCGATCGCCACTTTTTCCGACACCGTGAAGGCTACGCCCGCTGCCTGCTCGCCGTCGCGCAGAGTGGTGTCGTTAATGTGAATGGGACTCGTTGGGGAAGGGTTGTTCATGGTTCAGCCTCGTTGGGGTTGAGCAGGTGCGGGGAATCTCGGTAGAGGACGATGCGCCAAAAATCCGCTGAACAAAGGTATATTCGGCCAGAATCAACAGCAGGGGTAGACTCAGGAATGCCAGTAGCGAGGTCACCATAAACCCTCCTTTGGGTCTTAAACCTCTTGGACAAAGGCCAGCCTTAAACTGTCTTCGGCCAGGAAGTGGTCTAAATGAAAGGCGCGATCTTCGGTCGTGAGTAAGATCTGCTCGTACAGGTATCGGGTGGCGCGATCGCCCACGCTTTCGGCCTGGGCGGCTTGGCTCCGCAGCAATTTGATCATTTCCTGTTCAGCCAGCAGATCGTGTTCCACCATTTGACGCGCCGGAAATGCGCCGTCCGACTCTGGCGTAAAGCAGCACAGTTCGGCCAGTTTGGTAAAGGTTGCTGCGGGGGTACCGCCCAGTCCGTTCAAGCGCTCGGCCAGGTCGTGGGCATGGCCTTGGGTCGCACTGTAGCTGTCTTGAAAAAAGGCGTGGAGCGGATAAAACTCAGAGCCTTCGACGACGAAATGATGTTTTTGGTATTGCAAGTACAGGGCTTGAAACCCCGCCAACGCCAAATTTAAGCCTTCGCAGACGAGGGCAGTGACGTCTCGATCAAGGCCGATGGGATTGGCTTGAACCTCGCCAAAGGGTCTGAAGATGGCCTGGGTCATGGTGGAACTCCTGAATCATTAAGGTGAACAGATAAGGACAATGGACCAATCAGTTTGGAAAGGGGGTCTGCCAGCAACGCTCCAGCCAATCCAACAAGTCCTGTCGCTCAGCAGTCAAGCGTTGCACAGTACTCCGCACCAAGAGGAGGGCGATCGCATGATCGACCGTGACCCGTAAGGTGCCATCCGCTGGGCAGGCACAGGGAATCTGGAGTTCGCGCAGGCGGTAGCAGATCTGCCAGCGAGCGCCCTTCGGCACCTGCACAATCTGACCGCCCATCAACGGATCGACCGTCGGGCGATCGCAAGAGGACGTTGGCGAGGGAGAAGCGTTTATCATGGGTCTTGCTCCAAAGGGGAGATAGGCGTTGGGGATAGGGTTTGCAGTTGTTGTTCGAGTTGTTCGATGCGACTGAGCAAAACGCGAATCGCAGTGGCTTCCGCATCGGGCATCTGGTTGTGATCGAGGGGACAAAACGGTCCGCTGGGGCGGCAGAGGTTGCGACCGGGCACCCCGACCACGGTGCAGTCGGAGGGCACATCTCGTAGGACAATCGACCCTGCGCCAATCCGCACGCAGTCGCCAATCTGGATATTGCCCAAAATTTTTGCGCCCGCACCGACCACCACCTGTTGCCCCAGGGTGGGATGGCGTTTGCCGATTTCCTTACCGGTTCCGCCCAGGGTCGCCCCCTGATAGATCAGGGTATAATCGCCGACGATTGCGGTTTCACCAATCACCACACCCATCCCATGGTCGATAAAGACGCCCTTCCCGATTGCCGCACCGGGATGAATTTCAATACCCGTCAGAAACCGCCCGATATGGGCAATCAAGCGCGGTATCACCGGAAGTTGGAGACGATGCAGCTCGTGGGCAAAGCGGTGCAACACCAGCGCATGGAAACCGGGATAGCAAAGCAGAACTTCCAACCCATTGCGAGCGGCGGGATCGCGCTCGAAGATAATTCGGAAGTCGCTGGCGATCGCCTGTAAACCGCTCCAGAGCCGATCAATCCCTAGGGAGAAAGGGACATCCGATGCTAGGGGTGTAGGCTTTCTAGCGAGTTGAAAACTCGCAGAAAGGCCCGTCAGCATCGTAAAGGGGAAGGATTGGGGAAACTCTAGCATCGGCGTGAGGGGTGCTAACGGAAGGACTGAATTCCTTGCTTATAGCAAACCCTCTAAAC
>JBAVRC010000409.1:0-2660 GCA_049694615.1 Thermosynechococcaceae cyanobacterium
CGCATCACTTGGTCTAACACGGGTTTGCAGCGGAACGGGAGTCTATACGCTGGGTTATGATTGAAAGTGCAAAGCCCGTCCGCTGAAACCCAGGGCCGTTAGGCAAGACATCTGAATTCATCAACCAACTGGGCAAGCGAGGCAGAACATGCAAACCATCAAGCGTTCAGACATCATGAAGGAAGTGTTGGCTCGGTGCCCAGATATTATCGACGCATACGAGCGGTGGGGCTGGGTCGGCGATGGCGTGACCGACAATTATCCCATGTGGGTCGCGATGGTCGCTGAGGTGAATATGATGGGCGGTGCCCGAATAGTTTTTTCGCCGGGTCACTATAAAATCGACCGATATATGACGGAAAACCCGGATACATTACCTCCAACTCTTATTAACCCCAACGTGCATTTTGAGGGTTGTAACGGGTTAGAAATCTCAGGGTATGGCGCTCTTATCGAGATGAAGGGAGACTTTCATCGAGTAGGGGATAGACAAGTGCAGGATTTTATCTACTCCTCTAAGGTCGGTATAACGCCGTTCCATTGTGTGAGATGCAAAAATGTGGTTATTGAGGGTTTTGAGATAGACGGCAATGTTGATCTCATGACGCGCGATCCGGCAGTAGTCGAAAGCTTCAATTATGGGGTTGTTATTAGCGATAACACCGACCGTGTAACACTTCGCGATCTATACATCCACCATATGCACACGGACGGCATCGCACTCGGGGGGGAACCGGGAGATAACAATCTAACATGTCATGATATTGTCGTCATCAACTGCGTTGTGGGATACGTTGCCCGGAGTGCCTTCAGTGTGTTTCAGGTGCGGCGTTGGACTGTCATAAACTGTGATTTTAGTCATACCGGCAGACAAGAGGGTACATACGGCAGTCACTCGCCAGGCTGCGGTTGCGATATTGAACCGGGAGCGATTCTACTCGAACTCTGCGGTGAAGGGACGTTTATTAATTGCCACTTCTCCGACAACAGCGGAAGGCAGTTTCTGTGCCAGAAGGACAACATCGAGAAAATCACTCTGATCGCCTGCACGATAGACGCAACAACCAGCCCGGAGACATTTCAGTTTGTGTTGTCGGTCAAAGACGGCTTTGTTTACGGCGGCGAGTTCAAACTCGGCAATGGCGCTTTCTATCCGATCTGGGTGACTGATGGCGGCAGTGACCCAGCCCGCGTAAAGACGGTTATGCGTGACGCACGCATCGAATCTACCTTTCGCGGAATCGTTGCAGTCACCAACGAAAACTACGATGTGCTGATCGAGAACTGCGACATTATTTGCACGAACACCGAACCCATGGAAGAGTTTCAACCTTACATCCAAGCACCCAATCTGCGCTTCATCGGCAACAGGCTATACCGCCCCTCGGTATCGGCGATCTTCGATGAGGATAATAACACTCGTGACAATGCAGTCCTGCTCGACTGCAAGCTGTGCTCCGGTAACCGATACTTCACGGACCTCGCATCAGGTGGAGCAAACTATTTCGCGACTAACTACGGTGTGACACCACTCGTCGAAGACGAAAGGTATGACAGCGGAACCGCTTGGCGAAACCTCACGCAACCTACTTGGGACAACCTGAATCCCTACGGCAACCATCAGATGTTCCGCACACCATTCCAGGGGGATTCATCGGCTGCGGACGTTACCGCGCTCCGGGACGATTTCAATGCTCTACTACAAAAGCTGCGCAACGGTCATATCGTGAGTCAGGTCTGACGATGTTTTACGGCGATAGCTGGTTCTGTAATAATGGTTTTCTGGGCGATTTCGACCTCATGGCGCAAAAAGCAAATAAGGGACAATTTAACTTTTTGGTCAGCTAGGAGCTTAGGATTAAATCTATGAAAAAAGGAAGCTTGTTTCTGCCATCGCTAACCATCTTAGCTATGGCTCTAGCTCTACCCGTTAAAGCAAATACAGTCACAGAGGTTACAGAGAAAACACTTAAGGAAGATATCGCTAGTAGCGATATCCCTGTTCTTGTTGACTTTTGGGCACCCTGGTGCACCCCGTGTCGGCAGATTACGCCTGTGGTTAATGAAATTGCAGAGCAATACGAGGATCAAATTAAGGTAGTTAAAGTTAATGTGGACGAAAATCCTAGCGTGGATACTCAGTATAAATTGCATAGCATTCCAACCCTAATGATTTTTAAGGGGGGTAAGAGCGTGAATAAGGTTGTTGGCATAGTATCGAAAACGGAGCTAGCAAAGATCCTAGAAAAATATTTACAGCCTTCAACTCGACC
Organism: Thermosynechococcaceae cyanobacterium; assembly: GCA_049694615.1. Taxonomy (GTDB): domain Bacteria; phylum Cyanobacteriota; class Cyanobacteriia; order Thermosynechococcales; family Thermosynechococcaceae; genus JAAURS01. The sequence goes on from JBAVRC010000409.1 coordinate 2,274, forward strand.
AGCATCGCCTAACTAGGGCGTGCAGCGGATGGCCGCAACACTCTGGTAATGACTCAAAAATACTTGCCACCGCTGACGCGCCAGCCGTTAGCCCGCCAGCGATGTCAGTGCTTTATTCACAAAGTTTTCGGGTTTTAGTTAGAGATTTGGAGTGCGATTTCCCCTCAGTTCTTCAATTGCCCTAAGCTCATAAAATGCATCGAGTTCTTCAATATAATATAGCTTATAAAATCCTCGAAGTACTATACAATCTATACCTCATAAAAAGTGCAATTGGTATTTTTACATCGTTTGGTTTATTAAATCCAAAGAGCACAAAATATTAAGGAGTTTATTGAGTCCAATGAGCATCCATAAATCTCGGAAAGTTCAGTCAGTGCAGTCCGC
>JBAVRC010000410.1:0-3330 GCA_049694615.1 Thermosynechococcaceae cyanobacterium
TTGCCCCCCATCCGGTACTTGAATCGCCACACCTTACCGCCCGGTGGCGTGATTTCCAAATACATCCCGCGCTCGTCATAAAGTCGTTGGCGCTTGCCTGTCCCTTTCGCCTGTCGTATCTGTGTATCAGTCAACATGGGGGCACCGTTTTTTGGGTATTCGGTTACCCCTGAATCATGCCCCCTAACATCCCTGGATGACAATGGATAAACTCGGACAATATAGGACCATAAATACAGTAAAATCCTTTACTAGAAAGGGTTTGATGGACATTATCGGACTGTATTGGATTATCCAATGATGGAGAATAGGGGATTCGAACCCCTGACCTCTGCGGTGCGATCGCAGCGCTCTACCAACTGAGCCAATTCCCCAAAAGATCTAATGTAATCATAGCGAGATCGAGGGATCTGTGATAGTACTTTCCCCCTGCCAATCGGGACAAACCGAACTGGTAGACCACCCAGTCGGATGAATGGCGCAGATCAACCGGGTGCGCGTTTCCGTCGTCGATCCGTAGGCGCTACCATGATAGTTAGCGCAACCTTTGCAAACCAACGGGCGCGAAGACGTCACCGCCGTAAATCCCAGTTGCGATCGCAAAATTTGAGTTCGGCTGCGTTGGCGATGCCAACGGCTGTGGATCGTCCGAAACATGCGTTGGTTGGCTTGCCAAAAGGGATTTTGCTCAAATTCCATTGATCTCCCCCATGATGCGCTACCTACATATTCTGCAACTATTCTGGAGTACGGCGATCGCCGCCGAAATGGAGTATCGGGTCAACTTTCTCTTAGCGGCCCTGAGCAGTTTAGGAAACTTAGTCGGCAGCGTCTTTGGATTATTCTTGTTCTATCGTACTGGGTATACCTTTGCTGGTTGGTCGTGGGCCGAAGCCCTAATTGTTTTGGGCATTTTTACCGTCTTGCAAGGTTTATCGGCAACCTTTCTGGTGCCCAACCTCAACCGCATTGTCAAGCATGTCGAACAAGGCACCCTGGACTTTGTATTGCTCAAACCCATTAGCAGCCAATTCTGGCTATCAACCTATACCTTATCCCCTTGGGGTTTACCCGACATCGGGTTTGGTATCGCCATCATCGGCTATGCCGGACACCAACTCCATCTCATGGCCAGCAGTTACCTGCTGAGTCTTATTCCTCTGGGATTTGGCTTCATCAGTCTCTATAGCCTTTGGTTTATGCTGGGAGCCACCAGTATCTGGTTTGTCAAAATTTATAACGTCACTGAAGTCCTCCGGGGACTGGTAGAGGCCGGACGCTACCCACTCACCGCCTACCCAGCCAGTTATCGGTTCTTCTTTACTTTCGTGGTCCCCATCGCCTTTTTGACCACCGTTCCAGCCCAAACCCTATTGCACAGAATTGAATGGCCCTGGCTTTTCGGTTCAGGAGCTTTGGCCCTAGGATTATTCCTGTGTACCCATCGGTTTTGGCAGTTTGCTCTACGGTATTACACCAGTGCCTCCAGCTAAGGGGGTTGGGCCAATACTGCGTAGGGGCGCACAACTGTGCGCCCCTACGTTAGATTTTTTAGCGGTTTAGCTGGCCAGATATTCCCGAGCGTCCAATTTACGGCGTCTTAGATGGTCTAGGGCTTGACGTTCCAGTTGACGGACCCGTTCTCGACTGAGGCTGAGCTTTTCGCCCACCTTGGCCAGAGACAACTCTTTGCCGCTTTGCAAGCCGAAACGTAGGGTCAGCACTTCCCGTTGTTGCGGGGTCAACTCGGCGAGCAGTTGATTCACATCTTCCCGCAGGGCCTCGCCCGCCGTAAATTGTTCCGGCGACTGTCCATCATCTTCCAGAAGATCCCGCAACTCAGTGTCTTGGTTATCCCCAACCCGCAAATCTAAGGAGACGGGTTGCCGCGCAATGGTCAGAAATTCGCGAATTTGAGCGGGTTCTAGATCCAGCTCTTTGGCAATTTCTGCCGGGGTGGCACTGCGTCCAAAGACTTGAGATAGTTCGCGCTGCGCTTTTTTGATCTTGTTTAGCTTTTCCGTAATATGGATCGGTAGTCGGATCGTTCGCGCCTGCTGAGCGATCGCCCGCGTAATCGCCTGTCGAATCCACCAGTAGGCATAGGTCGAAAACTTGTACCCACGAGTCGGGTCGAACTTCTCAACCCCGCGCTCCAGACCCAACGTCCCTTCTTGAATCAGATCCAGAAGTTCTAGGTTCCGTTTTTGATATTTTTTGGCCACCGCAACCACCAGCCGTAGGTTGGCCTCGATCATTTTTTGCTTGGCCCGTTTGCCTTTATCCAGCGCTTGTGTTAGCTCGGCTTCGCTGAGATTGGCTTCCTGAGACCACTCCGCAGTGCTTGGCTCATGCCCCAACACTTCGGTTAAATGCTCTTGCGCGTCTAGGAGGGCCATCATTTGTTGGACCTGCTTGCCATAAACAATCTCTTGTTCATGGGTCAGAAGCGGAACGCGGCCAATTTCGTGGAGATAGGTACGAACCATATCTCGCCCCGCCGGAGCGGGATTAGATGCTTGTTTTTCAGTCACTTTTGCCATGGAACCTAATTACTCCCCCTCAATGCAGAACGGGATAGCGATGAACGGCCTGACCAACTCGCTATGACAAACGCCAAACACATCCACTGCTCCACCCACGAGAAACATTAAACTAGACTAAGCGAAGTCAGTATGAGTTTGTTCTATTATCATAAGCGATTCGTATCGTGGAAGAAAAGAGCTATCAGTCGCAATCTCCGTACCTCGTGGATGGGGAAACAAGCAAAAATCGCTACAGATTTGGGAAAACACATCGAAAAATGGCTAAGTCTTCACGGGTAGGCGAAGCCGGTAAACCTTCAAGAACCCCATACATTGCCTATAAACCTGAGGCAGAACAAGGATTTTGACGTCCATCGCTAAGGAAATGTTTCAAGGGAAACCGCCTCCGGTCGGTAACGCATTCTATAAGGTTATCGATTACAGCTTAAAAGATCCTGAATAGAGTTCTCGAAATTAACCGCTTTGTCTTAAGGGTTCTCATACAGGAATAAAAACCTAGACCAATTGATTCTTGAAGTCAAGATCGTTTTGCCCTTGACGGGAAGGCATCCACGGCCCAAATGCGTCTCAGGCGGGACGAGACCGGAGACGTCTCCCAAAGACTGACGATCCCTCCTCGGTTTTGGCCGAGAGTCGTAGTATTATTAGAGAAAAGTAAACAAGTATTAAGAATGGTTAGGTTATTCTGCGATTGGTAACAAACAGAATAAGTTCGCCTTATCTTCCAGGTCAGTAGAAGCTATGCAACATCCTTTGGTTCTGCGTTGGGTTCGCGCCAGTTTAG
>JBAVRC010000411.1:0-2315 GCA_049694615.1 Thermosynechococcaceae cyanobacterium
GAGTGATGTTGGAGCGGGTTGGGGGGATGCCGATGGAGGAAATGAAGGAAGGGATGGATGATCAGGGGGAGGGGGCGATCGCTCTCGTCCCTTCCGATTGGATTGCTGAACTTGATCGGCAGGTGGAATGCTTGAGGGCTGAGTTTGTGGGGCAGATTGAGCAGCTTAGGCAGGAGTCTGATGCGGGGTGGTTTGTGCGGCGAATGGAGGGGCTGGAACGCGAAAATCGGGTGCTTCGGCTGGAACGGGATAGGGCGGCGGCGGCGGGGATGGATGAGGATGAGGTGGAACGGTTGAGGGCGGAGAATAGGGCGATCGCTCAGGAACTCAGGTTGGTTCAGGATAAGCTCGATGCCTTTCGGCAGTTGCTCGATGGGGGCGAAGCTGGGGCTGAACCGATTGGGGAGCGGGGGGCGATCGTTTCTCAGACGGTGAAGGCTGAGGCGAAGTCTCGTGGGCCAGTTAAGGGCAAGGCGTTCAATCGGGCGGAGGCGATCGTTCGAGCGGTGAAGGATTGGAATCGACTCTACCCTTCGGAGTCCTTTGCGATCAGTCCTGGACTTTTGGAGACTGTCTTTGGGATCCATCGACGGGCGGCTAAGGAGTTTTTTGAGGCTTACCAGAATGAGCTTTGGGATTACCATCAAGAGATAGGGGTGGATTCACCGCGTTGGCATAATCGAGGGAAGGATACCGAGAAACTGAAAAAGTTTGTGGTGGGGAGGATTTAGGCGGTTGTTGCGGATTTTGGGGGGCGATCGCGCGATCGCATCTTACTAGGAGCCACCGCACGATATGCCCTCAAAGAGCGAGGTGGATGGGTTGTAGGGCCACAGATCCGGCGCAAAATGGTGCGGATGTTTACCGAAGGGTCAGTCTTCCCAGTCCAACCCCAAGGACAACTTGCAGATGTTACGCCCCCCCTACGCAATGGAAAACCTCAATGCCCCCATCCTATTTATCGCAGTGGAATTGCCCTAAGCTTGCCCGTTAAAGTATTAGAAACACCCTTCAACGCAAGGCAAGACACCCCATGACACCCACAAAAACCATCAAATCACCCCATCCAAGGAAGAAAAATTTCTCCAGCTTTAGCTATAAAGAAGCATTTAAACAACTTAACCTCACCCAATTGCGTCCTTGGACGCCTGAATTCACAGAAATTTCGCCCAGCGACTTCTTTCAACAACACCTGCTCAGACTCAAACGATTTGACCTCACCACATCAGAAGAAGCCAAGAAGTTGATCATTGATGCAATCTTAGCCGAAGGCATTCAGGACTTTGAAACCCTTAAAATTTGGAAAGCTGCCGCCCTCGAAAGCGATACCCTCAACGGACAAGCAGATTACCTCATTGCCGAAAATAGAGCCTATATCGAAGCCCCTTTGCTGTGTATCGTCGAAGCTAAAAAAGATGATTTTGAGCAAGGCTTAGCGCAGTGTTTAGTTGAAATGCAAGCCTGTCAATGGAACAATCAGCAGATTAATAAAGTGATTGATGTCTTAGGTATTGTCACTAATGGTGAAGGCTGGAAATTTTACAAACTAACCACATCAGGCGTCGCGCATGAAACCTTGCTCTATTCCATTAGTGACCTGAATGCCATTTTAGGACTCCTCCATTCCATCTTCCAGCAATGCGAACAAAACTTGAATGCCTGATAGTCATTAAGGATTGATGCAATGAATACCGTTTCGGAGACAGCCCTGAGTAAACCTGAAGTTTATGAATCTAAAAAAATTCGATTAACCAGTCGTCTCTTACATATTGGCTCCGAAGCCCAAAGATTGAGTCCCTTTGAATTTGTAGAACACAGCAACTTTGTGTATCTACCTGATGCCGATGCCTTAGCAAAAGCATTACACGAACGAGGCTACCTCAATGACTATATTAAAACCATCGAAGATCGCGCTGAACTCACCCCCCTCCTCAACAATGCGTTTGGCGCAACATGGCCCCAAGCCACAGACCCCAATGGTCGTCCACTCTTTCCGCCTCAGCAGGTTGATATAAAATGGACTGACCAACGCATCTCCGAATTGCGGCCTATGATTCGCAATAAATTTGGAGTGCCCTATATTCCCGGCTCTTCCATTAAAGGCGCAATGCGAACTGCGATCGCCTATCACCTCCTCAAACATGCTGACCGTTACAAAGTCCCTCCCCAACAACAGCTCAGCGCCATTGAGAAACACTTGCAAGCATCCATGGGCGAGTCAGACACCCCCGGCGAAGCCGGTGGCTTAATGAGTGTTACCGCCCCAAGGGCGGGTGTCCTCGCCAGGGGTTCTCGATCAAATCCTAGAATTGCCC
>JBAVRC010000412.1:0-2878 GCA_049694615.1 Thermosynechococcaceae cyanobacterium
CAACTCACGGATTATAAAGTCCGTATTTTGGATGGCAAGGCCGAAACGTCGGCTAAAACCAGGGTACTGGTCGAATCCAGCAATGGTCGAGAACGATGGTCTACGGTTGGCGTTTCGGCCAATATTATTGAAGCCTCCTATCAAGCGGTTGCTCAAGGCATTGAATATGGCCTGCTACAATATCGCACCCGTTTGGGCCACCACAGCGATTTAATGCAGTTTTGCTTGCTGAGCTTGGAACCATCCAAATAAGGCTATGGTTTAACAGTCCGAATGCAGTCTATCGAAACCTACAAAGACTATATAACCGACTTAATCGGTCGCTACGGGGCACAGGTTGATTTTCTGTCGGTGCGTTTGGAGCAGTCCGAGGCTACCAGTATTTTGTTACGTGGCTTCAAGGTTGAAACCCTGAGCGAAGAATTTGCGGTGGGCGGACAAGTCCGGGTTTGCCATCGCGGTGGATGGGGGTTTACCAGTTTTAATCGTCTAGAGGCATTACCGGAACAAATTGAAGGGGCGATCGCAGCAGCCAAATGGGTGGGCACCGCCCAGACCACCTTGGCCGAGATTGAGCCGCGTCAAGTCTCAGTTCCCTTACAGGTAAAGGGTACAAACCCACGCCATGTCCCCATTGCCCGTAAAAAAGAACTTTGTGCCAATTATGCAACGGTGTTGCGCCAAGTCTCCCCAAAGGTCGCCACTATATCGGTTCGTTATCTCGATAGTTTGCAAACGGTGTTGTATGCCACTTCCGAAAACATGCTCTTGGAGCAGACCTGGGTCGATATGGAAATGCGATTTGCCGCAACCGCCAAAAATGGACAGAGTGTGCAAACCGGACGCGAAAATACAGGCTCCCGTCGGTGTTTTGAGGATCTGGAAGGGTTAGAGACTCAGGTGCAGAGCGCTGCTCAGCGTGCAGTCCAGGCCCTGGATCTTACGTCAGTCAAGGGAGGGGTTTATACGATTGTGATTGATCCCCTACTAACAGGCCTCTTTGTGCATGAAGCCTTTGGGCATTTGTCCGAAGCAGACATGACCTATGACAACCCAGAGTTGCTCGACCTGATGCCCCTGGGTAAACAATTCGGACCGTCGGATCTCAATATTTACGATGGAGCAGCCCTTCCAGGGCACCGAGGCAGCTATGTTTACGATGATGAAGGGGTTCCGGCAACCGTCACCCCGCTAATTGAATCCGGCCAGTTGGTGGGGCGACTGCATTCGCGAGAAACAGCGGGCAAGTTGGGCGAATCGCCCACCGGCAATGCACGCTGCTTAAACTATCGATACCCACCCATTGTCCGCATGACCAATACTTGGATTAGTCGAGGCTCGACACCTGTCGAACAATTACTGGCCGACATCAAGGAGGGCATTTATGCGCGGAATTGGCTTGGCGGGATGACCAATGGCGAAATGTTTACGTTTTCGGCGGGGGAAGCCTGGATGATTCGCAATGGCTGCCTTGCAGAACCCATTAAAGATGTGACGTTGTCTGGCAATGCCTTTAAGACTTTGGGCCGGATTGAAGGGATTGCCAATGATTTTGCTTGGGATGAGTCGGGGGGATGCGGTAAAGCGGAACAAGCAGGCTTATCGGTTGGCTGTGGGGGGCCGAGCCTGCGTATTCGCGAGGTGGTGGTCGGCGGCGAGGCTTAGAATTGACGATTGTCTTTCTTCCTTTCAGATACGATAAGAATTTATCAATGAACTTCATCCTGTCTTTGCTTGAAACTATACAACTTGCAGATAAGTTGTTAGAACAGGTGCTTTCGGGCTCTTTTGAATGCTTTGATAAGTTATTTCGGTTTTTTGGAACAATCCTATTACAAATCCCATTGACTCAATGCCCCCATAGGCGGTTCTAACTTAGAACTTTTCCCGTAGTATCGAAAATGTAGACTCGCACAATGAAATGCGATGCTCCGTTTTGCAATTGCAAAGCGAAGTTTTAGGAGTCTTTGAAACAAAACTGCCATTTCCATGAATGAGAGGATGACTGCATGGCAACTTACAAGGTCAGGTTAATCAGTGAGTCTGAAGGTCTCGATACCACCATCGATGTTCCCGATGATGAATATATTCTCGACGTTGCCGAAGAGCAAGGCATCGATCTGCCATTTTCCTGCCGTGCGGGTGCATGTTCTACCTGTGCTGGCAAGATTACATCCGGGAAAGTCGATCAGTCTGATCAGTCGTTCTTGAGCAACGATCAAATTAACGATGGGTTTGTGCTGACCTGCGTGGCTTATGCAATGTCTGACTGCACCATCGTGACCCACCAAGAAGAAGCGCTGTATCCTGCCTAAGGTTTGGATCCTATCGTCGGTTAACGTATAGTTCAGCGCCCCTGAAGCCAATCTTCAGGGGCGCTTGTTTCAGGTTTATTCTGTGCGGCGGCTGGACCCTATCCCTTCCCTTTCGTCGTGTAATGCATGGCGGTCATTCCGTTGCGATCTAAGACTTCCCCGTGGTTAATCACGGCATAAACCAGCCAATGATCGCCTGCTTCGAGGCGATTTTGTACGGTGCATTCCAGATAAGACAAGGCTTCTTCAAGGATCAGACAACCATTCTGGGCCGGACGAGTGCTCAGTTGTTCGAGGCGATCGCCCTCTGCCGCATTCAGAAAATGACGGCGCAGGTTGCGACCTTCTTTGAGGATGTTGAGGACAAAGCGATCGCCCGTTTGAATGATCAGTCCGGCTCGTTGTGCTTCCCCCACCGCAATCACCAGACCGGGCGGGTTGAAACTGGCCTGGGAGACCCAAGCGGTCAAAAAGCCCCGATGGTTATTATTCCAGCAGGTGGTGACCACGCAGAGAGCGCCAATGATGCGTCCCACAGCCTGTTCCGTACGATCGGTCTGGGC
>JBAVRC010000413.1:0-3912 GCA_049694615.1 Thermosynechococcaceae cyanobacterium
GCTGGGATTCGTCCCAAAACAAGGAACAGCCATGGCGGGGGTCAAAGAGAAGATGTCCTATCGCGCCATGCTGCGACGGGGTAGGCGCGGACGACGCATCAACCGCAAGGTTGTGTTCAGGCTACGCAACCATCGACAGAAACGGTTTGACAATCGCAGGCAAGCGAAAATTGCACCGTCCATTTGCTCAAACAAGTTGCTGGAATTACGGGTGGTATCTGAGCTTTGCCGATTGTATCGCGTCAGTGCAATTGTGGTCGAAAAAGTCCGAGCAGACGTGGACCTGACATCGGGTCGCAAGGGTGCAAGGTCGGGCAAAGGATTCTCTCCAGTGATGATCGGGCAAGCTTTTCTGTTCGAGGAACTTGCAAAGCTTGCACCCGTTATTCAGCGTGAAGGGTGGCAAAAGGACGGAAACGGCACATCTCAGATTCGCAAACACTTGGGCTTGGTCAAAGAGAAACAGGACAAAGCTAAGCAGGTTCCTGAAACTCATGCAGTCGATGCGGTCGCGTTAGCTGCAAGCCATTTTGTCCGGTTCAAGTCGTTTCACACTTCTAATACTCACGGGCATGACTGGAGTGGTAAGGTCTGCATTACCCCAGCAGTGTTCAAAGTGATTTCCAAGCCCCGGATTACCCGCCGAAGATTGCATGATGCTGTTCCCGCATCATGTGGAGTGAGAGAGCGTTATGGTGGCTCTATAACGCCGTTTGAGGCGCGTAAGGGCGATTTGATCGAGTACCAAACGAAAACAAAAGGAGAAACAAAAACTGTGATAGGTTACTGTTCTGGATTTACCGGGAAAAACCTTTCCCTGAGTGATGCCAACTGGTCGCGTCTGGGTCGGTTTGCTCATTCCAAATGTCGGATTCTTGATCGAAACACGGGATTGGTAATTTCGGGGGCATCGACCCCCGCTCAATTACCCCCCTATTCCCCATACGACCAAGCCTTCGGCTATGGTCGCAGTACCCCGGAGGTCTAGATGGAGAGAATGGTTGGGATGGTCAATGCTGGTCAGCAGATTTGAACAATTTACAGGGTTTTACCGCCATGAACTGGACTCGATATCGCCGATGGCACGGTCGTTCGCGCAAGTTCTGTTTGTGGTTATGCATGGTTGGCGTGGGGGTTTCGCTCCACTGCACCGCGCCCTGTTATGCCCAAGATCTGGGGGGCGATGCAGCCATGATCGCATCGTTCACCTCCGATCAAGTCCAGACTCTGCAAAAGATTCGCACCGCCAACATTATTTATTTGGGCGAAACCCATGACCAACCGGCGGACCATGCAGCGCAGTTGGCAACTTTACAAGAACTGTCCCGCCAGAATACCCCGTTAACCCTTGCCTTAGAAATGTTCCAGCGCCCCTATCAAGGGGTTTTAGATGCATACCTGGCCGGACGCATCAGCGAAGCCGAATTGTTAGATCAAACCGAATATCGGCAACGATGGGGATTCGACTGGCAGCTCTATGCCCCCATTTTACGCTGGGCCAAGGCGCGACAGATTCCATTGTTGGCGTTGAATACCCCCACAGCCACCATTCGCAAAGTGGCCCGCAATGGGTTGGAAAGTCTAATCGCTGAGGACTTTAAATGGATTCCGCCCCTGGCTGACATCGATACCCGTAATCAGGCTTATCGGCAGCGAATGCAGGAGCTCTATGATTCCTTTCATCGAAAGAAAGGTAACAACACTGGCTTTGACCGATTCTTCCAAGCCCAAGTGCTCTGGGATGAAACTATGGCTGAGGCGATCGCCCAGTCTTGGCTGAAATTTCCCAGCCGCCAGATTGTGGTGTTGGTAGGACAGGGTCATTTGCTCTATGGGGATGGGATTCCCAGTCGGGTAGCCCGTCGTTTGCAACAATCTACAACCAAACCGTGGCAACAATATACGGTCTTAATTAATCCCCCACAGGAATTACAAGGTCCGCAACCGCGCCCGGTGGCAGATTTTCTGTGGTTTACACCAACCCAGCCCTGACGCTTGCTAGAGTGGATGCAACCTTGTGTGGAAATGTGATGGCAATGCGCAACAATCGGCGATTGATCCTGGGTTGGACCGCAGCGATGTCTGCCTGGAGTCTGTCCCTGTCCGATGGGTTGCGCCCTTTTACGGTGCAGTGGCAACTGGGACAATCGGCGATCGCCCGCAGTAGTGGCGGACGAGCTGGCGGCGGTTCGTTTAGACGGTCTTCGCCCCCCTCCCGTAGTGCCCCGTCTCAATCGGCCCCCCGCAACACCTCCCCGAACGTTTCCCAACCCAACTATCGCCCACCTGGTAACTATGGCGGACCGATTTTTGTGCCGCCGCCCGTTTACTACCCGTCCCAGCCGCGCTCCGACTCCGCTTATTCGCACAATAACGGGCAAAATAATACCAATGGGGGCAATATTTGGCTGGGTCTCCTGGTTTTGCTCATTCTGGGTGGGGTTAGCGTCGCTGCTGTCCTGTGGCTGTGGCCCAAACTGACGGGAAAATCGGCATCCTCGATGGAGCGGGAAATTGAGAACAACATTTTTACGGTGACGAAGCTCCAGGTGGCGTTGTATGCCCAAGCCAGAGACATTCAGACCGATCTCTCCGCCTTAAGTGCTGAAATTGACACCAGCGATTCGGAAGGGTTATTGCGTCTGCTACAAGAATCCGTGCTGGCGCTACTGCGTCATCCTGAATCCTGGACCCATGTCAGTGCCCATTCGGAAACCGCACCGAATGCCCTGGATGCCGAACGCCGATTGAACCAACTGTCCATGACGGAACGCAGTCGTCTGAGTGCGGAAACCTTGGTTAGCGTCGGCGGTCAGGTCCAACGTCGTGCGATCGCTGTGCCCGATGGCGAAGGGCCTGCCGCTTACATTGTGGTGTCTTTTCTATTGGGCACGGTTCATGATCGTCCCCTCTTCGATCAGGTTCGGTCTGTAGCGGAACTTAAGGCCATTCTGGAAAACGTCGCAGCCTTACCCGCCGACTATCTCATGGCTTTCGAGTTGATTTGGAGTCCCCAAGACCCCAGCGACAGCTTAACCGACGACGAACTGCTCACGGAGTATTCCGACCTGATTCTGCTGTAGCAGCAATGACCCCTTTCCCTAACAAAACATTACAGCCCACCCATCGGGGTCCAGTCCCGCGCTGAAACTGCACTAAAATTGAGCCTAAGCCGGATTTGCATTTTAAACTTAGAGCCATGTTTCCCACCCATCGTCCTCGCCGTTTGCGAAGCCACCCCCAACTGCGCCGGATGGTGCAGGAAACCGTCTTGACCGTCAATGATTTGATTTATCCCCTGTTTGCGGTACCAGGCGAAGGGGTGGCCAGTGAAGTCAAGTCCATGCCGGGGGTTTATCAACTGTCGGTGGACAAAATTGTCGAGGAAGCCAAGCAAGTCTACGATCTTGGGATCCCATGCATTATTTTATTTGGGATCCCAGCTGATAAAGATACCGATGCCACTGGAGCTTGGCATGATTGCGGCATTGTGCAAAAAGCCACCACAGCAGTCAAGGAAGCCATTCCCGATCTCATGGTGATGGTGGATACCTGTTTGTGCGAATACACCGCTCACGGCCACTGCGGCTATTTAGAAACCGGCGATCTCACCGGGCGCGTCTTGAACGATCCCACCTTAGAATTGCTGAAAAAAACTGCCGTGTCCCAAGCCAAGGCCGGAGCGGATATCATTGCCCCCTCTGGGATGATGGATGGATTTGTGCAGGCCATTCGCACTGGATTGGACGAGGCAGGTTTCCTGGACACCCCCATCATGTCCTATGCCGCGAAATATGCCTCAGCCTACTACGGACCCTTCCGAGATGCCGCCGAATCCACCCCGCAATTTGGCGATCGCCGCACCTACCAGATGGACCCTGCCAACGCCCGCGAAGCCATCAAGGAAATTGA
>JBAVRC010000414.1:0-2637 GCA_049694615.1 Thermosynechococcaceae cyanobacterium
GCCAACAAGCGTTCGGAAAACCGTTGGGCCTGTTCCGGGGTGCAAAGGGTCGGCTGTAACTGCCACTGGGCGATCGCCTGAATTTGCGCCTCAGATTGGGCTGCGCCTAACAACACAATGGGACGAGTAATTCCCCCCTGCCGCAATTCAATCCCTTCTTGCAATGTCGCAACCCCAAAGCATTGCACCCCCAAGTCTTGAGCGACTTGGGCAACTCCCACTGCTCCATGACCATAGGCATTGGCCTTCACCACTGCCATCAATGCGGTATGGGGGCCGAGCAACCCTTGCAACCCACGAATATTATGGGTGAGTGCCGCCCGATCAATTTCGACCCAGGCGCGATCTAAATCCAGGGAATCCCTGTCAGTGGAATCAATCTTCATGTCAAGCCTGAAATTGAAAACAGACTAGGACGCAGGCTGTTGTTGCGTCGCTAAATATTGGGTTGCTCCCAACTTTGCTAAACGAGCTTGCTTGGTTTGCACCATGTCGGTTAGCCCCTGCCGAAACCCAATCACTTGGTTCAACAGATCGGGGCGGTGAGTGGCCAGAATTTGCACCGCCAACAACCCCGCATTTTGGGCATTGCCGATTGCTACCGTCGCCACAGGGATCCCGGCAGGCATTTGCACAATGGAATAGAGGGAATCCACCCCTTGCAAATGCCGGCTGGACACCGGAACGCCAATAACGGGCAAAGGGGTCAGGGCAGCTACCATACCGGGCAGGTGGGCAGCACCCCCAGCCCCCGCAATAATGACCTTAATGCCCAGGCTATGGGCACTTTGCGCAAACTCCGTCATGCGCAACGGCGTCCGGTGGGCAGAAATAATCTCCACATGGTGCAGAATGTCGAATTGCTCGCAAATGGCGATCGCCCCTTGCATCGTGGGCAAATCGGAGTCGCTGCCCATAATGATGGCAATCTCAGGGTGGGACATCAACACATCAACTCCCAATGTCGTTTTGTATCAAATTATCGCGTTATGCAAAGTTCTGATTAAGATTAAAGTAGATTTCTCAGATAGCACAACAATTCGTCCAGAATGTATCAACGGGTTTAGCTCAGAACTTTATCGTTGGGGAAATGGTCATGAACGGACTTATGCAAAAGTATCGCTTTGTCTGCACGCTCACCTTTGGCGACATTTATGGTCAAGTGATGATTTGGCTCATCGTCATTTTCGTGAGTTTGGCCTCAGCGGTGGCCATGTACCAGAACCCGGTTTATGCCTTTCTGACCAGCGGCTTGATTGTGGTCTTATCCTTGCCTTTTCTCCTGTTTGCGTTTGTTACCACTTTATTAAACAACATTGAACTCCTGCCCGTAGATGCCGTTGCGCAGAAATCTAAAACCAGAGCCCGCAATGTCTCAGAAACGCCGGGAATTGTCCAACCCGGTTAATTGCACCAACAACGGTATTGATTTCCTATGTCCGTTGGAAGGAGCAATCTGCACTATTGCATTGAAGCCGCTCTGGTGCCCGGTTATGCAGGGCTACAGCGTATTGGTATCAACAGGGATGGGTTGATTGTTGCCATTGAATCCATGACTCGCCCCCCGATGCTCCCGGTCGAGTCAAGTTTTCATGCCGCTGGGGATTGGATTTCCCTGGGCGGCGTCGATCTACAAATTAATGGGGGATTGGGGCTAGCCTTTCCCGATTTAGGCCCGGACAACGCGGGCCAACTGGAGGCGATCGCCACTTTTCTATGGGCCCAAGGGATTGACGGGTTTGTACCCACCATTGTGACCACGGCGGTCCAGAACGTGCATCGTGCCCTCGCCTGTTTGGCGGCATTTCGGCCCCAAGCGACTGTGCCAATGGCTGAAATAGTGGGCGCTCACTTAGAAGGTCCATTTTTGAATCTTCACAAACGTGGCGCGCACCCGGAAGCTTATTTACAATCCCTCTCGCGGAAACGGGTCCAACAGCTCTTGGCAGACTATGCCTCGGTGGTGAAAATAATGACCCTCGCCCCGGAATTAGAGCCGTCGGGGGAGGCCATTGCCTACTTACGAGAACACGATATTGTTGTTAGTCTGGGACATTCTCAGGCCACGGCGGCGATTGCCCAAGCGGCCTTTGCCCAAGGTGCAACCATGGTGACCCATGCTTTTAATGCGATGCCGCCCCTCCACCATCGGGAACCGGGGTTACTCGGCGCAGCGGTGATGACGCCCGGTGTGTGGTGCGGATTGATTGCCGATGGCCAGCATGTAGTGCCGTTAATGCTGCAATGGCTGATCCAGGCCAGTCAGGAAAAAGAGTTGTTTTTAGTCAGCGATGCCCTTGCGCCCCTAGGATTGCCAGATGGGTTATACCCGTGGGACCGTCGGCAAATTGAAGTCAAACAGGGAACGGCGCGGTTGGCAGACGGGACCTTATCGGGTACCACCCTGCCCCTGCTCGAGGGGGTCAAAAATTTGGTGCAGTGGGGGGTCTGTCGGGTGGAAACGGCAATCGCCTTAGCCACGGAAGCGCCGCGTCAAGCCTTGGGTTTGCCGGGAATGGGGCCTGGACAGAAAGCGCGTCGCCTGCTGCGATGGCATCTCGATTCTGACGGTCGAACCTTGACCTGGACACGCCTCTGGCCAGACGGACAATTTTGCCCCCTGACACCGCAGCAAGA
>JBAVRC010000415.1:0-6495 GCA_049694615.1 Thermosynechococcaceae cyanobacterium
ACGATCGCCAGTTTTTTAGCACGGGTTAGCCCTGTATACAGGAGGTTCCGACTCAGCATCATGTAATGCTGCATAAACATCGGCAGAATCACCACCGGATATTCGCTGCCTTGCGATTTATGAATCGTCACCGCCCAAGCCAAGGCAATCTCATTCAAGTCCGCCAGGTCATAGGTCACACGCCGATTTTCGTACCGGACAGTTGTATCTTGCTCCTCTAGGTCAATGGCTTCAATCACCCCCAGATCCCCATTAAACACCTCCCGGTTATAGTCGTTGACTAACTGGATCACGCGATCGCCCTCCCTTAAAATCGACCCACCCCGCACCAATTCATTTTTGCTGGGATCTGGCGGATTGATGATGACCCTGGTTGATCCGATGGGCATTGCTGACGATTTGACTCGCTGCCGCCTGTCGAAACACCTCAGTTAACTTCACCACCGGAATCGAACCCGATACAATCAGGTCGCCCAAAACATTCCCTGGTCCCACGCTGGGCAGTTGGTCAATATCCCCCACCAGCAATAGTTGGAACTCTAGGGCGATCGCGCACCTCGTTTTGCAACACAGGCGGCATTTGGACACTGCCTAACTGCACCCAAGTATTGACTGCTTGGTAATGTGCTGCTTTTTGCGTACCCGCTTGCGGTGTGCCGAGATCCTGAATGACTTGAGCAAAACCCTCTTGAGGTTTTAATACGGTGCCTAGATTCACCGCCACAATCAATAGCATAAATAGGGCGACGATGGTGCTTACCAGACCAAAACAAAAATACGCTTTTTCCTCAAATCTCCAATTGCGAGTTTCAGCTTTTTGTATTCTCTTAAACCATCGCCAAAAATACACGCTTAGCACTACGAGCAGGATCGCAAAAATGTCTCCATCGATAACGAGCAAAACATGATACTTGATGTAATCGTGTTAGCATTTTCATAAGGCATTATCCCCAATATCTTGAACCTCAACGCTTCACGCTGTTAACGGAATTGTCAGTTAGACTTTTCCCATTCATTGACCTATTATCTGTATAATTCGCCACTTTTTATAAGTTCTGCTTACTCTGACTGTTGCTCCTAGTCGCACGCTAGAACCTAGCTGTCAATAGCATTTGAGACGCGCTTACCCTGGGGCTGCAAGGGATGCATGAGCGAGTCAATGCTTTAGAAGGTCATTTGGAAATTGTCAGTGCGTCAGAAGGAGGTTGCTGTATTACCGCAAGATTTTCAATCTTCATCTGAGCTGAAATGCTTCAAACCAAGGGAAATTCAGATGCCCAATCATCAAAAAATCAATCACAATATGCATCGCCACGATCTCATTCAAGGCTCGATATCTCCAGACCAACCACATCCAAACCAGTGACATCGCCGTCAGTAATAAAACCATGACACCTGTGGCAGGCTCATGGGATGGCAAGATTCTCGTCCAAAAAGAGGCATGGATGCAGCCGGAGAAGCAGACATAACTCAGGTAGCCCCCCCAAAATATTAGCCCTGGGGGGTGATTAGATACGAAGCGTCCTAGATAGCAGCCGAATAAAAACCAAACCAGAAATATAAATTGTTCTAAAGTTCCATTCAGTAAGGCGAATGTGACTAAATCTAGAACTTGATAAGATCCTGTTTCAGACTTGTGAGTCAATAATACATAGCCCATCCCCGCTAGAAGAGTGGTTATCCACCCCAATATTAAAGAGACAGTGTAGCCTTTGCCATGCTCAGAAGCACCCGAAGCAGGACTGAGCAATTCATAAACAAATTGCCGTTTTGAAATCACCAAGAACGCTGCCAAAAAACAAAAACACCAATAGATCCAAATTGCTTTTTCAATCACCATAGTCTTTACACTCCAGGATCATTTTCTAACAGTTTCTCTTTTAGTCTGGCGATCAGGATCAACAATCCACCCCATATCAAAACATTTCTTCAGCAACTTGCGATAGGCAACCGACAAGGCATCACCCGCAACATGCAACTCTGCAGATAAGTCGGAAGAAATCACTTGAGGTTGCTGACTTTCAACAATGGTTCGATCCTCCTGGAGTATCTTCAAATTAAGCTTACGAAATAGGCCATCTGCCCACGGATGAGTCAAGAAGTTGCGAAAACAGATGAGCTTGATCGCCGTTTTCGTTTCACTGATGGGAACCAGACAGATACATTCAGCGAGACTAAATTTAAAGTCAATTCTCTGAAGTAGAATATTTGGCATTTGGAAACTGGTTTTTACTCTGACCTCTTGCTGAGTTCGGCTATAAATATATTTCCAATAAAAGCCTTTTTTGGGAGTCGGTTGTTTTGAGATCAGCAAAGATCTTGCACCCCACGCTTCTAATACAACCTCATCATTTGCCAAAGACTGAGGTTCATAGATCATGCCACTCCCAAAGGAATTGGCATGGACAAAGGAAGTGTGAACGGGGTCAGTCAGATTTTCTAAGAGGCGTCCATAGTGAGCATCCAGTGTGAGGTCGATGTAAATCGGTCGCCAGGATGAATCTGGAAAATCAGGCAATAAGGGTAAGGGTGGAGCGTCTTCCGGCGATAACTTACCCCAGAACACCCAGACAAATCCATATTTTTCCTGGACGAAATAGCTGTCAATATGGGCTTTGGGGGGAATGGGAATCCCAGGCTGGTTCCCTGGAATCTCAATGCAAGCCCCATCGGAACGGAATTCCCAACCATGATAGGGACACTGAATACAATCCTGCTCCACTGTTCCCAGAGATAACGCAGCACCGCGATGAGGGCAGCGATCATTGAGCGCAACCACTTGTCCCAATGCATTACGGTACAGAACAATGGCCTGATTGAACAGAGTGATTCGCCGGGGTTTGGAGGTGACCAGATGACTGAATTCGCAAGCATACCAGAAGTTGTTTAACATCATTTTCTCCGTATGATTAAGTTAATTCCATTTTTGGGAAATGTCGTGATAAACAATCCAAACTTCCCCAGTTCCAGTTCCGCTCCACAATTAGGAGCAATTTGAAAGTTAAATCGATGCAGTAAGACTGCCAGAACCACCTTCATTTCATAACGAGCAAAATGCTCTCCCAAACATTTTCGGGCACCCTCTCCAAAGGTGAGTGGCAGGGAAATTTTGTTTTGGATTTTCCCTAGCTCTTCGGTGCCTGTCGCAAACAAGCGTCGGAATGGGCATTGACTCTGGGGTACCACTGTCGATCCAGTACCAATCAATGTTTGACCTGGAGATTCCTCAAGATAGCGTTCTGGAGAGAATTGCTCTGGATTTTTGCCGAAGTATTGGGCATTGAAGTGCAACGGCTTCAGGGTAATGCCCACCACTTGTTTCGCCGGGATAGACCAACCCTCTAACACATCTGGTTCTACGCTGACTCGCTGCAACCCTGCCACAGGGGGACACAAGCGGAGTGACTCATTGATCACACTGTCGAGATACTGTAACTCTGACAAATGGGTTACTGTCAATTGCCCCTCCCCTTGCTCAATCGCATGGTCAACCTCTGCTTGAGCACGAGCAAACTTCTCAGGCTGTTGTGCCAGCAGGTACAAGGAGTACCCCACACTGGTGGCAACTGTCTCATGTCCATTGACAATGATGGCCAGTAAGTTGTCTCGCACTTCTTGATCGCTTAAGGGCTGCACATCCTCCTGTAAGTCATTCGTCGCTTGTAGGAGCAGATCTAACACATCCGGTGACTCTGGAAGGGTTGAATGAGCTTGCAGATTGAGAATTTTTCTTTGTCGAATTAACCCATAGAGAAACTTATCAATACTCGTCAATGCGTTAGTCAATTTACGGTTAGAAGATAAGGGAAGCTGTTGCCACCATGTTGTAAATTGATAAACAGGGCGATTACTCTGACTCAAAATATAGTGGAGGTTTTCCAGAAATGGATCGGCACCTCCATGCAAAGCCTCAAAATCGTGGGCGATCGCAGTTTTTCCAATAATATCCAGGAATAGCGCTACTAGGTCAGGATAGATATTGAGCTGAACAGTCGGTTTTGATTCTGCAAATAATTTGTTCCATTTAGCCACAATTTGCTCAGCAGAAGCAACAAAAGTATCATGGAAACCAGCGATATTTTGCTTGAAAAATACCTTATTTAATAAGAACCGATACCGTTTCCAAGCATCTCCATTTTGGGTGAGAATACTAGAACCATAGAGGCGTTGAAGCAGTAAATTAGACGGATACTTCTCATAGTTTTTCTGATTCGAGACTAGCATATGGCGAACCATGTAGTAATCAGCTACGGAGATCTGCTGCTGCCACATCCAAAAGATTTGCACAATCTCGCCCCAAATGTCGTGAAACTTGTAGTATGCCGACAATCTATTCTTGGCTTGGTAAACCTCCAATAGATTACCCATCAAGATTTGAGGCGGAGTACCAGGTACAAGTCTGCCATCCGCATGACAGATTTGAGTTTTCAAATGGGCAACCCGTCGAAAGTACCACTTGTGAAGTAAGACCCATATCAAAACCGAGATCAAGGAAAGCAGGGAAAGTACGACTAGCATTTTTGAAGGCTCCACTTGATGAGGCTGATTGATTCTTCAACTCTGGGATTCGGAGGACGATGTCCTCAAACCCGAACTTACCCTTCGTTTCAAGCTTGTTAGACGACTAGCTCGGTTGCCAGTAGCGTTAACATAAATCCCATTTCAGACGCACTACTTACCAGGGTGCCAACTCTACAGGTTGGTACTGCATTCCCGCAGATGACCAGTAACGTCCCAGACAGCATCCATGACCAACCCGTTTGGAGCCAGATATAAACTCCCGCAATTGCCACTAACAACGTCGTCAAAATCGCCGGAGCGGGCGAGGCATTTTCCAATTTATAAGATAGGGTGCCACCAAACTGAGTGGGTGTTAATTGCGGATTCAGGATGTTAGAGACCACACCGATTGTGATCAACCCGAAGGTAAGTACCCAAATGCTATAGTCTAGCCACCAATGGGTAACCCAGAGTACGCCAGCATCCTCAGCAAATTCCCTAGTAACGACCACTAATAATGGAACGAATAAACTATGGAATAGATAACGAAGTTGATTGAGACATTTTAATAAATCACCTTCATTAATCAAAGAACCCAGTGAAATAATCAGGCTATCGTAAGTTATTCCCAGCAGTACAAGAATCATTAGAACTGCGCTTAGGTCCGGTTTTGTTGCAAATATAACCATTCCCCAGATAGTCAAAAACAAACTTATGAGTGTATATGCAGGATACAAGTAGGCAGCCATCGTTATGCTCCAATTCATGTTCTATCAACTTGTTATGCAGACTCTTCAAATCTGATGACTTGATCGTACGAAGTCCAGCTCTGCAAAACATCTACAAAATGTTGTCCTTTCAGATCAACGAAAAGTACAATACCTCTCTACCTTTCGTTGATGAGAGGGCATGATTTAAAAACGGTTTTTAAGGGTACAAGCGCAAGCCAAGCCAGCAACGTGTCCATTCTCAAACCAAACAACTCACTTGCATCGGTATGCCGAAAACAAAGAGGTGTTATAGCATTTTCCAGGAGGATGCAGTACACCCCAAAGGTCGCAAGCCTTACGCTCCTATGAAGGTTTGTATGTCACTCGGCTGAAAACCGCTGTAATATCCTTAATCTTTGCATTTTCTTTTGTAAAAATACTTAGAAAACTAACATTTTGCACCCGAAAATCTTTCTTATTAGTAATTGTAAAGTCATCGGCTGCTTCATCAGGAACTTGCCCTTGAGATGAAAATGCAATGGTATTATTAGGTTGCAGGGTGTCCCACAGAGTTGTAAGTTCTGCGGCACGGGTAGCAACTGCATGAAAAACTATAACGCTCAAAGCGGTGGTTGCAATTAATAACTTCGGCATGAACCCTCCAAAATATTGCAAAAGTTTGATCAGAATAGATTAATCTACTGCATGTCATTTAACTTAAGCAATAATTTGGTTTTGCACAGCCTGAAAAAGTCAGATAAAGTATGAAGTTGGCAATCATGTATCGCCCCAATCCCCTGTAAGCCGAAACAGGAGAAGTGGCAATCACTCAAACCTCTCTTGATGCACTTGCCCTTCTATAGCAGTCCGAAATCGTTTGTAAAATCTATAAAAACTCAAAGCCTTGTCTAGCAAGGTTTCTAGCGAATGAAATGATCACTATATTTTACAAATCATGTAGGACTGCCATATCGCAACAATATCAGTATGTCCAAAACAAAACGAACGGGATTAAAACTATTGGGAATAGCGACGTTGCTAGCAGACTTGGACCATCGGTTTCCCGACAGAAATGTCAAGTTTCAGAACAAGTCCAGGGATTTTCCAAGGCGATAGGCCACCAAAATGCCTGCGATCCCCCCAACAACACTGAACAAGACTAAAGCCATCGCCCCACCCCCCAGCTACCGAGGGTTGACCCCAGAAATGCGCCGATGCCAATAATCAGCTTACTCAACGAATCTGCCCCTATCGCTATACATCCTTGGATTAGCCTACCCAACGG
>JBAVRC010000416.1:0-1600 GCA_049694615.1 Thermosynechococcaceae cyanobacterium
TGTCAAGCTTAACCAAAGAACCCGATAGCACACTTTTTTCTTGCATTTTAATTCTTGCCAAAATTTGAAGCTGCCCCTATAAAATCGGGCGATATCTTTGAGAGATATCATTCAGGCGTATTGAGTCGTTATGTAGAGATTAACGGCAAGAGCGTGAATATTTTGTGAATGATGCTTTATTGCACGAAATACAAGCAAACTTCTGAGTTAAAAGACCTTTCTTTCCCGCTGTGCGGCTGCTACAAAATCACGCGTTGCTTAATGGGCTGGGCAGGATTACCTGTATAAATGGTCATGGGTTGAAGCGATCGCCCAGCAACACTTCCCAAGCCCAATACAGCGCCTTGACCGACGGTGACACCTGGTCCAACCACGGCCCGCGCAGCAATCCAACTGCCTTGCTGAATATGAATAGGGGCTGGGGCGAGTTTGAAATCGGGCTGACTCCAATCATGGTTTCCCGTGCAGAGATAAACACCCTGAGAGAGACATACATGACTCTCAAGGACAATAAGAGCAAGGTTATCCAACCACGCATTCTCGCCAATCCATACGTAGTCTCCCACCACTAATCGCCAGGGGAATTTCACTTGCACCCCCGGCTTAATGCGCACCTGTTGGCCAATGTGTGCCCCAAAAAGACGGAGTACCCAAACCTTAACAACAGAAAAGGGAATCCAGTAGCTACGCACCAATGGCGCGCCAAGAATGTACCAAAGCCACTGTTTCCAACGGGGAGCGCCTGGAGTATAACAACCGAGGGTGTAGCGATCTAGGTGCATGGGATAGGCGGATTCGGGTTGAGACTAGCGCCGGTGTGACCGGTTAGGATCCAGGTAATTGCTCTCGCACTGTCGCGCAGGGTGTGTTGCCAGGATTCAGGAGAGTGTGAAGGATTGGGAGATTGATGGGGAATCGGAACAGGGGTGACAAAGATTCCTTGACTGCCCAAGACAAAAGTGGCGATCGCCTGCGCGCGGGCCATATGAAAGTCGGCTGTAATCAAGTAGAGATGTTGTAAGTGCCTTTGTTTGAAATCTGCCACTAGGGTTGTAAAGTTAGTTATCGTATCGATCGCTCGACAGTCGATATGGACTTGTGTCTGAGGGATTCCTGCTGCTCGAAACATTGAGCGGGCTGTATCGGGTCGTATGCCTGATGAAATCCAAATCTCCAGGGTAGGATGTTTTTGAGCAAACTGGGCCGTAAACTGTTCGCGTTCTTTGCCGCCGCCTAAGGTCAAAATGGCTTGGGGCATTGGGGCTTGATGAAAGGCAATCGCCAGTCGAATCGGAATAATGCTGAGCAGGGTAAACAGGAAGGCTGCGATCGCCAAGCCGACGAATCGAATGCGCTGAGATGGGCAATGAAAAGTGTTCATCACCCTATTTTATGCGTCAGCATGACGGCTCCAATCTGGCTTCGTCCTGTTTTCTTGCAGGATTTTGGTGTACACTTCCGCAAGATTCTGGGCGATCGCATTCCAGGAATAACAACGCTTGACGAACTGTTGTCCCTGTTGACCCATCCGGAACCGTTCATCAGGAGCGGAGAGTAAGCGCGCGATCGCCGCTGCGACTGCATCCACATGGCCCTCCAC
>JBAVRC010000417.1:0-1685 GCA_049694615.1 Thermosynechococcaceae cyanobacterium
CCTGGGATTACCGGAATCGTCTGACTCAAGTCTTGTTCAAAAACGCAACGGGAACCATTACCAAACAGGTCAATTTCATCTACGATGCCTTGAATCGGCGAATTGAGAAGAAAGTAGACCCAGACGGGAGCGGACCCAATCCAGCCACAACGGAGCGATTTGCGTATGACCGGGACCATATCAAGTTAGTGTTCAATGGCAACAACACCCTCCAACGTAGGTATCAGCATGGCCCTGTCATTGACCATGTGGTGGCCGATGAGAACAGTTCATCGGGGCAGGTGTTTTGGGCACTGTCGGACCATCAAGGCACGGTGAGAGATTGGGTGACGAGTACGGGGACGGTGCAGAAGCATATCCGGTACAACAGTTTTGGCCGAATCACCAACCAAAGCGGGACACTCAACAATCGTTTTTGGTATACCGGAAGGGAGTGGGATAGCGAGATTGGGTTGTACTATTACCGGGCCAGGTATTATGACCCATTGGTAGGGAGGTTTATTGGGGAGGATCCCATTGGGTTTGGGGCTAAGGATGTGAATTTCTATCGATATGTGTTGAACTCGCCCGTACAGGGGACTGACCCGATGGGGTTATTTTTGGTTACTCCACCTCCTGTAGCTACACCTTGGTATGTGCCTTTGTTGCGTCGCATACCTCTAACCGCCCCCTTAGTCATCCCCGGTGTACTCCTAAATCCGCAACGCACAAATCCATATGAGTACCCACATCAGCTTCCAAAAAAACAAAATTCATGTCCCGATCCAGAATGTCCCGATCCAGAAATAGAACGCAAAAAAGGTGTGAATTTGTTCTCGAAAAACAAGGAAGACCTGATTCAGCTTTTAAGACTTGTGCATACAATTGTAAGGGATATGGTGCACTAGCAACTTTTCCATGGCCAAAAGATCTACCTTGTCCCGAATCTTTTGATGATTTATTTCCCAATATTCCTCCTGGTTATCCTGACCCTAATGTGCCAGGATCATAGATCGAACAAATTTTAGTTAAAATAAAATTTAATCTGGTTGAATAAAAGAGTGATAGACATGGAAATTTTAGAAAATGGAATTGAAGCTTTTAAGAGTGGAAACTACACTCAAGCAATTAGACTTTTAGAGCCACTTGCAGAACAAGAAAATGCTGAGGCACAATGTATTTTAGGTAGCATCTATCATTTAGGCTTAGGGGTAGAAATTGATGGAGATAAAGCAGTAAAATTGTATCAAAAATCAGCTCATAATGGTCATGCAATAGCTTCCAATAATCTTGCAGGGATCTATTTTATGGGTGAATGTGGCATTACTAAAAGTTATAAAGCAGCATTAGAGTGGTGTCAGCTTAGTCAAAAACAGGGTTTTGAAGACTCGAAATATTTAGAAGCTTATATTAAAGAAAAATTAAATGGTAATGTCAGATTGGATTGAGAAAAGGACCTAATAACTCATTAATGTCAACAACCTGATCACTCGCATTGATCGCAACAATCGCACGATCCAATTCGACTACGACGATCGCAACCGCCTCACCCAAGAAACTTGGGTCGGCACCACCCAACAAATCAACTACACCTACGACCCCGCAGGCAACCTACAAACGATCGCCGACCTCTATAGCCGCCTTGCCTACACTTACGACAACCAAAATCGCACCAAAACCATCGACACCACGGGAAGCCCTAACTT